>CAZAPN010000060.1:0-9325 GCA_964487145.1 uncultured Planctomycetales bacterium
GTTATTCCCGGACAAAGATTATATTTCCCTTTTCAACATTCGGCAGTAAAGAAAATCGCGGGGATCATCGAAGATAAAATCCAATTCTTTCAAAACGCCTATTGGGTTGAAGGGGAACAGCCCATTGCAAACCTCATGACACGAAAGGACTATCCCGGAAACCTTTTATTTGTTTCTCAAACAAACTCTTCCACAAGCCTATCGTCATGTGTTCCATGGACATCTCAAAGAAACATAGCTGCCAATGAACGGATTCAACTTCCTTATGAGATTATCAGCTTTGATTCAAACAACCTCACTCTAAAAACATTCAATCCGCAAACGCAGGCGATTTGGCTTTTCTACAGTGACGTCTGGCATCCGTCATGGGAATCCACTGTCAATGGGCTCAGAACCCCTGTCTATCGGGCCAATCTAGCCTACAAAGCGATTCCATTACCTCCCGGGGAGAATAAAATCCATTTTCGATTTGAAAACAAGATAACAACAGTTTTACTCAAAATCCTGGGTATAAATTCGCTATTCTGGATTATGTTTATTTTTCACAAGGCGTTCAAAATCATCACGAATAAGGCAGTTTAAAAAAACAATTATTAAACCCACAATGAAAACAGATCATTGCCATAAAACTTACACGAAGAAACTAAACACCGATGACAATGGATCATTATTTTACACGGGGATAAAGGAAAAGTTTTTATTTTTCTTTATCCTTTTTTTCCAGCTTATTGTTTTTTTGCCCTTATTGACGGAAAACCGCATACCCAGCGGTCACGATGGTCTTAGTTATTTCTCAAGTCAGCATAATTATCTTGTCGAAACATTCACGGCAAAAGAAATTCCCCTATGGGATCCGCTTAACCTGATCGGCTGCATTCGGACTTTATGGTTCATCCTACAAACTAATTTCCTGCAAAATGTCTTGCTCAACTTGCCCCATCTTCCTATCCCGATCAATTCATTGAAGATATTCCCGTTGGGTATGCTGCTGGATGAAATGATTCTTCTCATCGGCATTTGGCTGTTGACAAAACGATTTTATCAATTCGGGTTATCAACGTTCTTCGTCTCGGCCTCACTCATCGGATCTTCGATTTGGATGATCCAGCCATTTTTCAATTTTCATTTTTATTATGCTGTCCCTCTTATCCTTCATCTAGGACATTGTTTTTTGGAAAAAGGGCAGTGGCGTTATTTTTTCCTCATGAACAATTTGCTGTGTCTTCAAGTCTTTGGGAATGTTCCCTACTTTTTCCCGGTCATTTCTTTAATTGTTTTCTTGTACTTTCTATTTTATGTCGTTTGCAATTTTTCCGAAGCATGGCCACAAATAAAAAATATCCGATGGGGACTGCCCTGGTGGGGAAGTTTAATGACAATCGCTTTATTTTACTATGGGGCCTTGACATTAATGAAAATTGGGACAGACCAAATCATTTGTTCTTTGCCCGGAAGATTGACGGACGGATCAACCCCTTTAAATGATTTTCTGACTTACGGGCGAAACTTGTCCTGGAGCAAATGGATTGAACTCTTGATCGGCGCCTCTCCAGCCCTCGATCATACTTTATTTATAGGAATATTGACAATTCCCTTGGCTCTCTGGGGATTTATCTTTAATACTCGAAGAAAAAATTTCCATTTCATTCTTGTGGGAATTATCATTTGTCTTTTCGGCGTCGGATCGGCCATGACAATCTTTTTTTATCACGTCTGGCCTTTTATGAAATTCTACAGGCACCTGGGACTGATCGCTCCTTTCACGAAGATATTCATCGCCATATTAGCCGGATTTGGCATCGACGCGTTGATCAAACAACTCACCGTTAAAGATTCCTCGAAATCCCTTATTCAACCTTTTCTACTCTTAAGTTTGATCATTTTTATCCTTGGTTTCAAGCTATTCTCGCTTCATCGCGATCAAACCTTCCTGCAATCATTGGTCGAACAAATCGACTATCTTCCCGCATTTATGCATTTTGATGTCGACTATTTAAAAAGCCGGCTTTTCAACTCCTCTATTGTTTCACTTCTCTTTGCATTTGGGCTCGCCAGTTTATTCTTTATAAAAGAACAGAAATTAATTCTTAAAATATTTATTTTATTCATGGCTCTCCATGTCTTCAATCTTTATGACTACCGAAACTCTGAGACCTATTTGAAAACAAAAGTGATTAGATCCTTCGAACAATCCATTTCCGGTCCTTTTTCTGTTCGTCGGACAGAAAAGGGCCTGATCAATCAACGGAATGACTTTTGGTTGAAACCGCTTGACCGCTTTGCAAAAGCCTACCAAGGCCAATCCCCAATCAATTCAAAACTTCAACGCAAGGATATCACAGATCAAAGATTAGTTCTTCCTCTATCACACCCCGCCGCAAAAAAATTTGTGGGTTTGACCGAAGACAAAATCCAATTCTTTCAAAACGCTTATGTTATAGACGATGAGTCTCTCTTGGCGGATCTCATAACAAAACCGGATTATCAGGGCGATCTTTTATTCGTTTCAAGTCAAACCTCTTTCCCGCAAGAATCATCTGTGAAGGTTTGGACTTCGCAAAAAACACTATTTGCAAATGAAAGAATAAAAATACCTTATGAGATTGTCCGCTTTAATTTTAATAATTTAACTCTGAAAGTTTTCAATAGCCAACCTAATTCGCTGTGGCTCTTGTATAGCGACGTGTGGCATCCATTTTGGAAAGCGAACGTGAATGGGATAAATGTTCCCGTTTACCGGGCCAATTTGGCTTTTAAAGCGATTTCCCTGCAACCCGGAAACAACAAAATCCATTTCCGTTTTGAAAATAAGCTCATGACCGTTCTGCTAAAAATCTTAGGTGTCAATTCTTTGTTTTGGATTATTTTTACTTTAGGAATGGCAGGAAGAATTCTGTTTGGTAAACAGATGCAACGTTACCCGACAGATACAGAATGACGTTTTAAAAGATAATAAAGAATCGGGACAGACGTCCGCGATAAAAGTGTCGAAGCAATCTCACCCGTCATCAATGAAATCGCTAATCCTTGGAAGATTGGATCAAACAGGATAACGGCTGAACCAACCATAACAGCGGCCGCCGTTAAGATCATGGGACGGAAACGCACAGCCCCCGCATCAATGACGGCCTCTCGCAAGGGAAGGCCCTGATTCAATCTTAATTCGATAAAATCAACGAGAATAATCGAATTGCGGACAACGATCCCTGCTCCGGCGATAAAACCGATCATGGAGGTCGCCGTAAAAAATGCCCCGAATAAAACATGCCCCGGTAAAATTCCCACAAGCGTTAACGGAATCGGTGCCATAATGACCAAAGGCACCGTGAACGATTTAAACCAGCCTACAACCAAGATATAAATTAAAATCAAAACCGCCGCAAACGCGATTCCCAAATCCCGAAAAACTTCAAAGGTAATCTGCCATTCGCCGTCCCATTTGATTGCCGGTTTGTCCAAAATTTCCGGTTGTTCATTCCAATGCATTTTTATTTTCTCACCAGCGACACGGATCTGACTCATTGCCTTCTTCATCCCTAAAATCGCATAAACAGGACTTTCCAAACGCCCGCTCACATCGCCGATCACATAAGTCACAGGCTTTAAATTCTTATGATAAATGGCCTTCTCCTGCTTCGTGTCAACCATGGATGTCAATTCATTAATGGCCACGGGATGATCAAAAGGATTTAAAATCGTAATCGCCTGCAGATAAACCGGATCAACTCTCTTTTCAACGGGCAAGCGTAAACGAATATCAACCGTTTCAGGCTCTTGGGGGATGTGGGCGACATCCACAGTGCCACCGCCTAAGGCAAAAGCTAACGTTTGCGTAATTTCTTTTGAAGAAATCCCGTTTAAGGTCGCTGTTTCATTATTAATCCGATAGCTCTTTTTGAGGAATTCTGTTTGAACATACGTATCGACATCCGTGACACCCCTTGCGTGGTCAAAAACGTTCAGGACTTTCCCGGCGAGTTGTGTCTGCTGTTCATCGTTAGGACCATAAATCTCTGCAACCAAAGTCGAGATGACCGGAGGCCCAGGAGGGATTTCAGCTAATTGAACTCGCCCTCCGTGCTTTCTCACGATGTCTTGAACCAAGGGACGAATGCTTTTGGCGATCGTATGGCTCTGACGTTTACGATGATGCTTTTCTTCAAGATTAACCTGTAAATCCGCCTGCCACGGTAAATTCCTTAAATAATAATGCCGCACAAGGCCATTAAAATTGAACGGGGACGCTGTCCCCACATAAGACTCAATATCAGTCACTTCTTTCACGGTCATCAATTTTTGTGTTAACTCTTGGGCGACCGCTTTTGTTTTTTCTAAGGATGTGCCGTCGGGCATATTCACAACGACTTGCATTTCATTTTTATTATCAAACGGGAGCATTTTGACAACCACCACTTTGAACAAGACCAGAGAACAACTCGCCAAAATCAAACCAATGACCCATTGGAAAAATTTCTTTTGGGCTTTCGGGTCGTCCAAAAGATGCCCCATGATTTTACGGTAAAACATGTCCATCTTGGATGTGCCGGCTTCTTGAATCTGACCATGCTTTGATGGATATTTCTTTAATAAATGATAAAAAACCCACGGAGAAACAATAAAGGCAACTCCCAATGAAAAAAGCATGGCCATCGATGCCCCGACCGGAATCGGCCTCATGTAAGGCCCCATAAGCCCCCGGACAAAGGCCATGGGTAAAATCGCCGCAATGACCGTGAATGTTGCCAAGATCGTCGGATTTCCCACTTCATCCACAGCCGCAATAGCATTTTCAATGAGACTCTTGTGGGGATGCATCACATGATGCCGGTGGATGTTCTCAACAACGACAATGGCATCATCCACCAAAATCCCAATGGAAAAAATCAAAGCAAACAACGTAATCCGGTTCAACGTGTAACCAAACAAAAAATAAATCAAAAGCGTCAAACCCAGAGTGACCGGAATCGCAACAAAAACAACCAAGGCCTCTTTGCGGCCCAAAGCAAAAGCGATGAGAAGCGTAACCGACACAGTTGCCAAAAACATATGGAATAAAAGCTCGTTTGATTTTTCCTCGGAAGTTTTTCCATAATTGCGTGTCGTGGTGATTCTGATGTCCGGAGATATCTGTTGATTTTTCTTGAGCGCTTCGACTTTATCCAAGACCTGATTCACCACTTGAATGGCATTGGTCCCTTTCCGTTTCGAGATGCTGACGGTCACAGCCGGAAATGTTTCGATTTGGCCATTTTTTTTGTCTTCCAAAAAGCTGATCATCGCATCTGCTTCGCGGTCATCAATCCCATCGATGACTTCAGCCACGTCACTCAAATAAAGGGGATTCCCCTGCGAGATCCCCACAACTAAACGTTTCAGATCATTGATGTCCCGGATAAAGCCATCGGACTCAATCGCAAACGACGAATCCTTTTGATTGACTCGACCCGCCGGAGACTTTTTGTTTGCCGATTGAATGAGTCCTGCTAAACGCACAGGGCTTAAAGCATGGCCGGTCAATTTCTCGGGATCAAAAAGGACATGAAATGTCCGACGGTGACCTCCGATTAAAGTCGTTTCTGAAACATTCGGGATGGAACTGATTTCTTGCTGGAGAAAAGCCGCGGTCCTTCTTAAGTTGACAATCTCCTCTTTATCACTCGATAAGGTCAAGGCAAGAACCGGAACGTCATAAATGGACCGGGGTTTGATAAGAGGCTGACTCGCTCCCAACGGAAGCAAATCCAAATTGGCAAAAACTTTTGTATAAAGGTTGACCAAACTCTGTTCTTCGTCGGCCCCGACTTCAAAACGCACAATGATCAATGCTCCATCGGGTTGCGATGTCGAATAAACATATTCAACTTTCGGAATTTCCCAAAGTTTTCGTTCAAAAGGTTCAACCAAATGTTTTTCGACTTCTTTCGCAGATGCCCCGGGATATTGAATAAAAATATCCATGAAAGGAACGGAAATCTGTGGCTCTTCTTCCCTCGGTAGCTGAATGATCGCAAATGCCCCCAACAGAAGGACGCTAATAACGATGAGAAGTGTTAAGCGCGAATCAATAAAAGTTTTGGCGATAGAACCGGCAAGTTTCATTTTTGTTCTGTGGGCGTTTGAGTTTCTTCTAGATTAGACACACCGGCGTCATTGGGCATAGTCGGAGCCACAGCCTCTTTCGGCGGCTGCGCGTCAAATAAAGAATCAAAATCTTTCGAAGCATCCGCATATAAAATCTTTTCTAAGCTCTCCTGATGAGCCTTATCCAACTGGCCTGACAACAAAAACAATTTGGCATAAATGACATAAACGTTGTATTTAGCATTGAGCAAAGTGATTTTTTGTTCAAGCTTGTAAGCCTGGGCTTTCAAAAGATCGGCAATCGTTCGACGGCCAGCTTGATAAAGGTCATTAATTGACTTGACCGCGGCGGTCGCGTCCATCGCTGATTCTTCGATGAGTTTGACGATCGTTCCTTGGGCTTTATATTCATTCAGAGTTTGCTGCCAGACATCCTGCGTCATGTCCTTCATTTGCTGGGCCAAGGATTGCGCTTTGTTCGCTTCTGAACGCAAACGATCAATGCGGGGCAAAAGTTGCGGTTCCCATAAGTCCATGTTGAATTTCATCCCAAAAGTAAAACTGTTCGCGTTCCCATCCCATTTATGGGTATTTGTTTCTTCGCGGGCAAAGGCAAAGGCCTTGGGCAACCAACTATTCTTTTCCCGACGGAATTCAGACAAAGCCGCGTCAGCCTGAGATTGAATCCCGAGCAAATCTTTTTTTAAGGAAAACGCATCGGGTGCCAATCCCTCTAAATTAGCCGGAATCGACTTTAAAAAAGGAATTCCTTCCTGAAGAAAAACCGAATCATTAACTGAGGTCCCCATGAGAATATTCAAAGACCCTCGGGCTGCCTCAGCTTGATATTTAATGGTTTCGAGTGACTTCTTGATTTGAGAAAGGACGGCCCGTGCCGTCAAATAATCGCATCCTAAAACCATGCCCTTGGCTTTGAGATTTTCAGCCTCGGCAACAGCCTTTTCCCCTTCTTCGATAATCTTTTCCGTAAACGAATGCGCCTTATCCAACGAAAGTATTCGCGTGTAAACAAGCAGCGCCGCAAACGCCGCTTCCTGCTCATAATTTTCTTTTAAAGCTTTCGAGGCTTTGACATTGTGTCCGATGGTTTGAAGCCGCCCTTCATTTTGAAAACCGGAAAAAACAGGGAAAGACACTTCAATACCGGTTTGATAATTGGTAAGGGGGGTCGGTTCATTTAAGGTATCAATGGCGAAATGTTCTGAACGAAAAGAATGTTGTTTGAGGAGAGAACTGAAAACATAAACTGGGTCATCGCTTTTGGTCGCGGAAAAATCCAAACCGACTTTAGGAACATAAGAATATCGCGCTTCGCGCTGGGAAGCCTTCGAAGCGGCTAAGGCATATTCTTCGGCTTTTAACTGAGGATAATGATTGGTGACTTTCTCGACAACCTGGTTTAAGGAAAGAATTTGATTCTGAGCAAATGCTCCTGTCGGAAGAAACACTGCCACACAAAAAAATGCAAGGCCAATAATCGACTTTTTGAACATGGCGTTATTTTACCAGAAACTAAATTCAAATCAAGTTTTATGGTGGAACTGCTTATTTTGTTCTAAATATTTCTCCATATTAAATTTACGTTTGAGGCCTTCTGCGTTCATATAACGGACTTGACCGAAAATTTTCCGTTCACCCCAAGGCCTATCGTGTAAACCGAAACACCAGGCAATCCCCGCATAGCCGTTGGGGTCACGGCCATCGATTTCATATTTATCATTCAAATAAATGGCGCGATCAAAAGCCTCTTGAGGGGTCTTCGTCCATTCCAAAATTTTCTTCCCCCAATACATGCGAAGATAACCGTGCATTTTCCCTTCGTTAACCATCTGGGACTGGGCCGCATTCCAATACTCATCATGGGTTGAAGCATTTTCTAATTCTTCTAACGAATAAAGATAATCCCGCTTATCGTTGGCATGAAGCGCCAATGTTTTTTGGGCCCAAGCCGGCAAAGAATCATAAGAATCGTAATGGGGATTATAAAAACAATAATTATCGGCCAATTCCCGTCGGACGATCAATTCTTCTAAAAAAGCGTTCTTGGATTGCTCATTAGCTCTTGCGGCCATCACTTGCTGAGCCAAGTCTTGGGCCGAAATCTGGCCGAAATGCAAATACGGAGATAAATCGGATTGCCCATTCAAACTTGGATCATTGCGATCCTCATCATAAGAATTGAGTTTATGTTGAATAAAATTTTTAATGGTTTTCAAACCAGCGCTCTCTCCTGGCTCAAATGACTTAGGCGAGATGACCTCTCGATTGACCTTAAGGCTTTCATAAACCTTGTCCCAATTGACCGGAGGGATTTTCCGTTTCAAACGTAAAGGGTGTTTCTTCATACTTGGAAACTTATCTAAAAATCCTGACAAAAGTCGGTCAATTTTAGGCCTTAAGGTGTAAGCACCGTATTCTTGTTTTGGAGAAGCGATCCAACAGGGAATAATGTTGTGGGTATCAATTTCATAAAAAGGGATTCGAATGTTCCTGGCAATTTTCTCTTTCCACTGGCGTTTGATGCGCAAAGGATCAAAATCTGTTACTAAAATCGAAACTTTATTCTGTGAAAGAAACTTCGGGATTTGTTTTGTGGGTTCTCCGCATAAAAGAAAGAATGGAATATCTAATTTCTTAAGATCACCTTCAATTGCTTGCAGTCCTTGCAATAAAAAAGCATATTGCCGCAACGTTGCCCCAAGAAAATGGGGGACCAAACAAAAGACCACATACAATGGTTGTTGACGGGATACTGCCAAGTCCTGGGCGTGAATCAAGGCCCAATTATTTTGGACACGCTGGTCACGGCTCATCCAATAAACAACAGGGCCAGCTCCAAGAGGGGCTTCTTTAAGGTTACGAATTCTTTGAGGATTAACCGGCATAGAGATTGGCTCCGGCGTTAATCCGGATATTGAAAATTCATAACAATCTTTAAATCTGGATGAAAGCTATTTCCCACAGGACAAGCCTTGGCTGTTTTTTCTAACAGGATTCGTTTCGCAGGATCAATTCCCGGCACCATCTTAAAATTGACCATGATTTTACCAATGTGGTAAGTTGGTTCATGGGCCATTTCCTTTTCAACTTCGACGATAGAACCTTTCAGATTAATCTGATGGCGTTCAGCGGCCATGGCCATGACCGTCAACATGCAAAATCCCAAAGAAGCAGCCGCCAAATCAACCGGAGAAAAATCTTGGGCATTAGTTTTCTTGTCAAC
>CAZAPN010000061.1:0-9319 GCA_964487145.1 uncultured Planctomycetales bacterium
TAACGTTTCTCTTTTTCCGATTTAATCTCCCGTTTTTCCATTTTGGAAAGACGCTCATCATAAATAAGGTCTAAACCAAATTCAGCGCCTGAAGCGCGAACATACATCCCATCGGTCAAAAGAGCCATCTTCTGCAAGATTTCTTCATTTAACCGAGATTTAACAAAATTGCCGCTTTTATCTTTCAAAAATTCGTACTCCCCTTGATCATTTTTGACCCGAATCAACTCCCCTTCCTGAGTCCCGATGCCAATGCAAAAAATTTTAATCCCCTTTTCCTTGGCGTCCTTGGCCGCGGCCAAAGGATCACCTTCCAAATTTTCTCCGTCGGTAATAAGGACCAGGGCTTTATATTGACTGGGAACGTTGCGATAACTTTTCGTGGCTTCTCTAATGGCACTGCCTAAAAAAGTTCCGCCTCGCGGGACAGAGGCGGTTGATAAATCCTCCAAAGAAAGCAAAAATCCTGCGTAATCGTTCGTCAAAGGACATGTGATAAATGCGTCCCCGGCAAAAGCAATCAAACCAATTCGGTCTCCTTTCAACTTCTTCAATAAGTCTTTGATCGCCAGTTTCGAACGTTCCAGGCGATTGGGCTTAACATCTTCGGTCAACATGCTTTTCGACACATCGACCCCCACCAAAATATCTAAGCCCTGCTTTTTGACCTCCTGCCATTGGTAACCCCACTGGGGCCGCATCAAAGACAAGACACTGAAAACAAAAACGCAGACAATAAAGATATCTTTTACAATTTGTTTTCTTGAAAGGTAATTGTCTGCGATGTCAGGAATCAATCCTGGCCTTACAAAAACCTCCATTTTTCTTTTTTTAAAACCCCAGGCCCACCCGAGAAAGACAGCGACGAGAATCACAATCCAAAAAAGTTGAATCATGGAAAAATCAGCAAAACGCATATTAGGGGACCCTCAGTAAAACGGTATTAGCTAAAATGATTTCCACCAAAAACAATGCCAAGGCCGGGAACAAAAAGAATCCAAAAAGCAATTTGTATTCTTTATAACCGACCTCTTCAATCTTGGTCCTTTCGAGCGCATCAATCTCTTGATAAATCTTTTTTAAAGAATCGGCGTCGGTGGCGCGAAAATATTTCCCATTCGTTAATTCGGCGATTTTCGCTAACGTTTCCTCATCCATCGAGACAACCACCCTTTGATAAAAAGTCCTTCCCCAATCATCCCGGACAGGGATCGGCACAACCCCCTTGGTCCCAACGCCGATGGTATAAATTTTTATTCCCAATTTTTTGGCGATTTGGGCTGCGTCCAAGGGGACCACTTTTCCCGCATTATTAATTCCATCCGTCAATAAAATGATGACTTTGCTCTTCGCCGTACTGTTCCTGAGTCGTGACAAAGCACTCGCAATGCCAGAGCCAATCGCCGTCCCGTCTTCAATGATACCCAAATCAATCCGATCAAGATTTTCAATCACCCAATCATAATCCGTGGTTAAAGGACAAACGGTGTATGCCAAGGCCGAAAAAGCGACCAAACCAATCCGATCAGAACTTTTTCCTTTGATGAAATCCCGGATGACGTTTTTCACAATTCCCAGACGATTAATCCTCTGCCCGTTTAAGGTAAAATCTTCGGCCGCCATCGTTCCCGAACAATCAAGGGACAAAACAATATCAATGCCTTCCGTGGTACGTTTTGTCTCTTCCAAAACGGAACGCGGACCAGCCAAAGCCAGCATGAATAAAATAATCACAAGCCACCTAATGACAATCAGATTCTCACTCAAGAAAACTTTCCAGCTTTTTTTGACACCGCCGAATAAACTTGTTGTTGAAAAATAAAAGCTTGGAAAAGGTTGTCTTCGATGCCAGAACCAGACGCCGGCTAAAACAAACGGAATCAAAACAAGAATCCACGGATCTTTAAAATTCATGATTGCTCTTCTTTCCCATCTTCAACAACCGGTTTTGTTTCATCGATAAATCTCTTAGCAAACTTAAAACTCTCATCAATCTCTTTGGGATTTGACACGTATTTAGCAAATTTCACCATGTCACAGGATGTTAAAAAAGTTGTCAATAATTCCTGATATTCCGCTTTTAAATCAGGCGAGGTTTTCAAGGAAAACAAAAACTCCTGGGTGGTCATCTCTGGTGCGCGCAAAAGAAAACGGTCCTCAATATATCGGCGAACAATGTCCGAAAGCTCAATGTAATATTCCTTGATTTTTCCTAAAGCCGGTAAATTTTGCTTTCGAAGATTCTCCAAACGCTCATAGGCAATTTCATAGTAAGATTTCGTTTTAGAATCCATCGACAGGCCTCTTTTTCGTTTATCCAGAAAGAAACGGATAAACAGAATGATGGAAACAATGATGAAAAGGATCAAAAACAAATAAACAAACAAAAGATTAGGTGGAAGATTAACAGGGCCTTTCACCTCCCGAATATCATCTGCCCAACAAAATCGATAAGCGGGACCAAAGAAAAACCACACGACAAGGAATCCTAAAAAAAAAGGTGTTTTTTTTCTCATGATCGAAACAAACGTTTACGACGTTTTCTGAAAAATTTAATCAATTCCTGCGTATAGGGGACATCCGTCGATATACTCACATGATCCACATGGGCGGATTGAAAAAGGCGGTCGCGCACCTGAAGACGAACCAAGGCATCTTGTTTATACTGAGATCTGACCTGGGAATCCGAAGAATCAACAAGACAAAAACGACCCGTCTCAGGATCTTCTAACTGCAGAAGGCCACAATCCACTAAATCGATTTCACGCGG
The DNA here is from genome assembly GCA_964487145.1 of uncultured Planctomycetales bacterium. GTDB lineage: Bacteria > Omnitrophota > Gorgyraeia > Zapsychrales > CAZAPN01 > CAZAPN01. The sequence goes on from CAZAPN010000061.1 coordinate 2,771, forward strand.
GTCATTCAAGGTCATGGCGATTACATCATGACGACGATTGGCGATCGCAAGCGTTTTTCTGAGCCGGTCATCGGTCTTGTGATAGTCCAAAAGAGTTTTCCCAGGCTCAAAAAAATCCGAGATGATAAACGCAACTGTTCGACGGGTGGTAACCTTATTCAAATAATCCAAGGCCTGCGTCAAGTTTGTCTGGCGTCCCCGCGGCTGAAAATAAAGGACTTCCCGGATAACCCGAAGGACATGTTTCAAGCCCTTCCGCGGAGGGATGAATTTTTCGATTCCATCGGTAAAAATCAGAAGTCCGACTTTATCATTATTCTTGATGGCAGAAAATGCCAAAACCGCTGCCAACTCTGCGGCCAGTTGGCTTTTGAGCTGATTCACACTCGCAAAATGACACGAGCGCGAAGCGTCCACCAAAAGCATAACGGTCATTTCACGCTCTTCGATGAATTTCTTGACATGCGGACGGCCGGTGCGGGCGGTGACGTTGCGGTCAATCGAACGGACATCGTCGCCGATTTGATATTCGCGGACCTCATCAAACTCCATCCCCTGGCCCTTAAACACACTGTGGTACTGGCCGGAAAAAATATCGGACACCAAACGCGAGGTTGAAATCTCGATCCGCCGAACTTTTTGGATAATGTCTTTGGGAATCATGGTAATCCTGAAAACAAAAATTGTATTTCGTATCTCGTGAGGCGTATCTCGTTTTGCTCTAATAAACGAGATACGAAATACGCTTCACGAAAAACGTTTTTTCTTTCCCTCCTATGGAACTTCCACTTCCTCAAAAATCTTTTTCACGATATCTTCGGATGTCTTCTCTTCAGCTTCGGCTTCATAGCTTGCAATCACGCGATGACGCAACACATCCATCCCAATGGATTTAACATCTTGGGGTGTGACATAACCGCGACCTTGGATAAAGGCGTAGGCTTTAGCCCCAAGTGCCAAATAAATCGTTGCACGAGGGGATGCCCCATATTGAATCAATGTTTTTAAATCTTTGAGCTTATAATCTTGAGGATTTCTCGTTGCTTCAACCAGATTCACAATATACTGTTCAATCTTTTCATCCATATAAATCTCATCCACAACATTTCGTGCCCGAAGGATGTCCTGGGGAGAAACAATTTTTTGAACAGAGAATTTTTTATCTGTGAACGCCATCCGCTTTAAAATTTTTAACTCTTCGGCTTTCGTTGGATAAGTGATTTTGACTTTCAACATGAACCGATCAACCTGCGCTTCCGGTAAAGGATAAGTTCCTTCTTGTTCAATCGGATTTTGAGTGGCCAAGACCAGAAACGGTTCATCCAAATTATAGGTCTCTTCACCAATGGTGACCTGGCGTTCCTGCATGGCTTGCAACAAAGCACTTTGGACTTTGGCTGGAGCTCGGTTAATTTCATCGGCAAGAATAATATTGGAAAAAATAGGGCCTCGCTTTGTTTTAAATTCCCCACTTTTCTGATCATAGATGAGTGTTCCGGTCAAGTCGGCGGGCAGCATATCCGGCGTAAATTGAATTCGCTGAAACCGAGTCTGAATCGCCGAGGAAAGGGTTTTGACAGCGAGTGTCTTCGCCAAGCCCGGAACCCCTTCGATCAGGATATGGCCGTTCGCCAACAATCCGACCATCAAACGTTCCAAAAGATATCGTTGTCCAACGATAACCTTTTCCATTTCCATTAGTAAAATTTCAATAAAAGCACTTTCTTTTTTGACTTTTTCATTAATCATCGTAATACCAGCATCTGACATGGGTTCCTCCTGTTTTGAAAGTATCCCCCGACACCTTACGGTGTCGGGGTTAATTCGCACTTATAACTTACGCTCCCTTCGGTCGTGTAAGTTATGTTCTCATTAATCATCTGTAAGTCGCGGTTACACTAAATAATAATTAAATACCTCAACCCCGATACCTTCGGTATCGGGGTTAATTCGTCCAGCGACTTACCTTCTTCCCTTCGCTCATCTGTAAGTCGCGGACTCATTAAAAACCCCTATCAACGTAAAGGAAAATCCTTGTCATCAAATAGGGGTCAAGATAATAACTGAATTTCTAGAAATATTTATCGTAAAAAAATGTCGATCCGCTCAACCTTCCCCTCACGAATATCCAAAGAACAAGGCTCATGAATCACCCCATGAGACAAGCTCACCTTCTCCTTTTTCCCAGGATAATTAATGATGATTTTTTCTATCTCCGTTTTTGAAGGGGCATAGGTATTTTTTCGTTTAGGATTGTGATAGACAACTAAGGTCCTCCCAAAGAGATTAAAGGCATAAGTATTTTCCGGCAAATCAGCCTTGACCGTTGTCCCGCCCCATAACGGATATTCACAGGTTTTCTTTTTTTCTGAAAACAACCAACCCGGCAAAACCGGTTCAAAACAAAGGATTAATTTCCCTTGGGAATCAACTTTAAAAGGACGCGGTCCTAAATTCATAAAAAGCCACATGTGAACAAATTCAGCGGTTGTCCCGCTCAAACGAGATACAAAACCCTGGCCGTGGAGACGTCTGTCATGATGAGCGCTACTCACCAGAAACGATGAATTTTCCAGAGGGCTTCGGCCATATTGCTCAGGCTTCAAAAAAGGGATCAATGCCGACTTAAAATTCTCAAAAAATTCTTCATAAAGACCGTTGCGCAAAAGTTCAAATAAAAATTTATACTCCATATGAAGCCAAATAGACTCGTTCTCAAGCCACCCGGAAGGAAAAATTCTTGCTCGTCCAATTTCCTCACTTTCCGATGAAAGAGCCGCATTGACTTTATACATCTTTAATTTCTTATCAAACAAAGGACTTGTTCGGACAGAGCGATAGATTTCCCGGGATTTGGCAATATCCTTTTCAACTTTAAAAGAGTGAACAAACCCCTCCAAAAAAAGCGGCAAATCATGCCGTTTAAACTTTAACGGCCAAATATAGGGAAGATTTTCCGGATTAAATTTATCAAGTTTTTCATATTCAACGATATCATGAACAAAATAGGTCAGGCACCGCCCTTCATCATCTTTGGCAAGGCTAATCGCCTTATCGCATTTCTGAGAGACAAGATTTAAAAAATGCCGGATCTCGCTGATCGGACAACGTTTCTCCTGGCCATCGATCCCCTGCCGTACGCGCGCGCGATAACGTTCCTTCATTTCATTCGATTTCATCCAAAAAGATGTCCCGTTGGAATTTCTGGATAAGATCTCAATGAGTTCTGAAATAAACAGTCCCAGTTCAACAAAAATATCCAGCGTTTGATCATCAGAGATCTTGAGCGTATTAAACGAATTCAATAAAAATTGACACAACCTTTTCAATTCAAATGTCTCACAAATCGAAGACCCCATGAGTCCAGGCAGGCCATTCAACGCGTCATACCAGCTCGGTTTATCCGCCTCCATCTCAATGCCGATACCGCTGGGATCAAAAGTAGCCGCTTTATTAGCGATCAAACACAAAAGTTTAGAGACCAAAGTCGTATAATAAACCGGGCCATTCCCGGCATGGATATGCAATTTATGAACCGGCTCAATCTTGATTTCTCTGCGGCCGTTGAAAACCGAATGATATTGCCGACAGCCATGGGGAGTTAAGATATAACGTTTTTCGCGCGGGAGGACATAATTCACATTGTGATAAAAAGAAAAATCTTTTTTCTCCAAGAGAAGGTTTCGCAATTTCTCGGGATAGACCGTCAGAAAACTTTCGATGAGATCCAAATTATATGTCCAATGATCGATCCAAAAACCTTCGCCATGCTCAGCAATTTCATTCTTTTGGCAAAGAGATAAAACTTCTTTTAGAAAATCTTCCAGAGAGCATTTTAATTTCACATCTTTAAACATGACGGCCTTCAGAAGCTCACCGGGCTGAAACCCTGACGCCAAGATATGGCGGATAATTTCTGCCTCAGGCCCATCAATATAGGTATTCATAATTTCTTCGATCTTTTTAGGATCTTTAAACGAAAAAGACATCCCCCGAACAACCAAAGGGTTATACCCGTCCGCCTGAATCAGACTCAAAAAATTAACAATGCTGCTGTCCTGAACATCTTTATTAAACCAAATATCATTGCGTCGATTCTGATTCACATCCCGATAATTTCCGTTGCCTTGCGAGAAAAAGGTGGGAGAAATCGTAAAAAAATTATAATCCCTTTCCGGGTCGCCATGCTTTCGGCTGAAAACGTTAAAAGCGACTTTCCCTTCTCCTGTCTCAAGAGAAATCGGCAGACCTCCACGGAGTGCATTATCCAAAAAAGTCTGGCCGCTATAGGCATCAAAAGAGGCCGAACTACTCGACGTGAAACACATGTTTTTAATACAATCAATCAGGGCCTTGTTCTCTTGGGCTTTTTGAAGAATATAATTTCGGGATGTCTTTTCTTGAATGATTTGATTAAGAACTTTTTCACTAGGGGCATGGCCGACGAGAGAAATGAATTCTTTGGTCTTTTTTCCTTTTAACGAAAAATGGGCAAAAGAAAATGCACAGGGTGTTTTATTGGTAATGGTTTGCTTCGAAGGAGGAACCCATTTCTTTGATTGAAGGAATGACTCCGGAGACAAGAAATCGCTATGGGAACCAAAAACCATTTCGGGATCAGCAATAATAGGAGATAAAATCCCCTTTGGTCCTTCGGCCGGGAAAGACATATAAAAATTACCTTCCATAATATGTTCGACTTGGGGACGATCATTCACAACAACTTTCAATTTATAGTACGGGGCCTTCCGTTCCAAGTTCTTGACCTCGACCCAGGCCTCAATCGTCCGGGACATAAACTTTAACGGCCAGTCCCCAAATCCATAAGGGATAATGATCGGAAGGCCATCTAACATCTCAATCACATAATTCTTGCCCGACAAATTTTCAATCTTTACTGTTCGAGCTAAGGCCGCATAACTTTCATTAGGGATGGTAAAATAATTGACCGTGATCTTAAGTCCTAACGTGTGATTCGTTTCTTCGATGGTGAGATCATGGGAGGTAATTTTCATGCATTGGGTCGTTTGCGAGCCGGGGGTCTGAAAGGGCTCATAAAAAATGGTTTTCGTTTGCGACTGGACTTTTAGAAAAGTGCGAAACCCTTGCAACGACGTCAAACGGAATGCCTTGTTGGCCGGATGAAACTCCATGATGGCCTTGTCTTTGCTCTCAACACCAAAACTCGCGATTCCCTGCCCCCGATTGACATAAAAAACCCACATCGGGGTTCCCCAACATCCGGCGATCCCGGGGAAAAAATTCACAAAAGGCTTTGCCTGGCTAAAATTCTCGATGGCAAAACACCCTTCGTCGTTCAGAGAATAGCCGGCTGGCTTAAGAATATTTTTGGTCATAGATGTTCAATAAGCTTATAACAAAAAATAAAGAATTAAATCTGAATATACTGAAAAAGCACACAGATGTCAACAGATTCATCTTTCAAAAATGAAATTTAATATCCGTTGCCATTCTTGCCAGGAGACCTTGCTTTTCGAAAAAGATTATAATAACCCGATAATTTTGCCCCGAGGATCAAACCGGAATGATCTTCATCCCCAAAACGAATACGCTTCACTTCATAAAGATCCTTATTTGACCGATCATATCCTCGATTCGTCGTGCAGGCCGCAACATATCCTTCCTGGCGGACAATTTCTTTAATCTCTTCAGTAAAACCACCCGTCGGATACGCCATAACATGAACCGGGTGCCCTAAATTTCTTTCAAGTATTTTCTTACTTTCCCGGATCTCTGAACGGATTTTCTGTGGATCCCAATTAGGCAAATACGGATGGGTCAAGGTATGGGAACCAAACGTGATCCCTCCGTGTTCCATCTCCTGGATCTGTGCCCATCCAAGCCATCCTTGGGTATCAACGGTCGATGCAATTAAAAAAATTGTCGCCGGATAACCATGCGACTTTAAAATAGGATAGGCGTAAGTATAATTGTCTTCAACCCCATCGTCAAATGTGATAACCGCGTATTTTTTCTTCAAAGGGGTACGATTTTTTACCAAATCAACCCATGTGTCTAAACTAATGACCGTATATTTTTTGATTCTTAAATATTCCATATGGCGCTGAAAATTTTCAGGAGTGATTGAATTACGCCCATCGGAATCTAGGGGGTTAACGCTGTGATACATCAGGATAGGAACGACATAACGGGGACGGACCCAGAGGAAAAAGAATAAAAATCCACACAAAACAAAAAATGATAAAAGAAAAAAGACCTTTCTAAAAATTCTTCGAACCATAAAAAAAACCAATCTAAGAAAGTTTTTGTTTGACCAAGTCACTCACCATTTTGCTATCCGCCCTCCCAGCGACCTTGGGAAGAAGGACTTTCATCACTTTCCCCATATCTTTGGCGGAAAGCGCATTGGCTTCCTTAATCGATTCTTCTACTAAAACCTTTAAATCAGACTCGGACATTTCCGCGGGCAAATAACTTTTCAGAATATCGAGCTCCTGAGTTTCCTTGGCAACCAAATCTTGACGGCCACCCTGTTGAAACTGTCCGATCGAATCCTGCCGCTGTTTG
>CAZAPN010000062.1:0-4647 GCA_964487145.1 uncultured Planctomycetales bacterium
TTTTCGTTTTCTTGTCGTATTTTTTTGATGTGCGTCTGCGCGAAACAAACGTGTTGACCGATGCCTGGAAAGATTATTTCGTTTCAACAGCTTCGGTGGAACAGTTTTTTCAGACCTTTGGTGAAGGGGTCAATAACCTTTTTTCCCGGTGGTTTGTCGAGTATCCGAAATATTTTAAAAGCTTAACGCGTTGTTTCGTCGGGTTTGGTCTTATCTATTTATTTTATGGATTTTTTAAAAATATTCGCCGAGAAAGATATCTCTTGAAATCGTTAGAGACCATTGCCTTTGTGCTCTTTATTGAGATGTTTGTTGCCGGCATGCTTTACAAATATCCTTTTACGGTCCCGAGGACTTCTTTGTTTTTTTGTCCCATTGTCTTTTATCTGACGATTCGTGGTATTCATCAAACGCATTTCATTCACCGATATTTTTGTCGCTTGGTCCAGGGACTATATTTTCTTTTTTTGGCATTTCTTATTATTATGCAGACACGGGTGGGTTGGGCTGGTCAATTGAGTTACATGCCACGCTTATGGTAATCGAGCGGCTAAAAATTATTGCATCAAATCAATTCCATGATAGAATCAATGCATTCTCAACAAAAAAAGGAGGGGAAATATGAGTCGGATTATGATTAGTTTAGTGTGTGCGTTTATGTTGTCTTTGCCGACCCTGGGTTACGCGAAACCTACAGACAAAACAGGGCCGAGTCCGAATGATTCTGCTTATGAGCACGCCAATGAAAATGCGAGTTTTAAACGCGAAGGTTTTAAATGGCCATGGCAGAAGAAATCCTCAACTGATGTTAAGCAAAAATCTGATGACGCCAAAACCCAAGCCCAGAAGGAAGCTGATAAGGCAAAAAAAGAAGCTGAAAAGGTTCAAAAAGAAGCCCAGAAAAAGGCTGAAAAAGCTAAAAGGGAAGCTCAGCGTGAAGCCGAGAGGTTAAAAAGAGAGGCTCAAGAAAAACTCGAAGAAGGTAAAGTTGAGGTTCCGTCAGGCGATGTCAAATTAGATGAAGCGGCAGGGAAATTTTTAGAGAAGTAATTCGGTTATATTCATCAAGTGAGTGGTTATAAAAAGGGACAGTCCCGACATCTTGTCGGGACTGTCCCTTTTTAATGATTTATGCTAAAATAACGCATCTTGGTGATTGATTAAATAAAGGAGAAAGATTTTGGAAATTTTTAATTCACTGGCTTTACTGTTAGGCGGTTCCATGGCCTCCGGCATGAAGATGTATTTAACAGCCGCTGTTCTTGGTATTTCTCACCGGATGCATTGGTTGACTCTTCCCGGGGACACTCAGATTTTAGCCCATCCTTTGGTGATTGGGGTTGCGATTGCGTTATATGCCGTTGAATTTGTGGCCGACAAAATTCCTTATTTTGATTCTGTTTGGGATAGTATTCACACCTTTATTCGGCCTGTCGGTGGTGCAGCATTAGGTTTTTTGGCCATGGCCGATACCGGGCCGGCTTTGCAATATTCCGTTGGGCTTTTAACTGGGGCGATTGCATTAGATTCTCATTTAACGAAGGCGACAACCCGGGCCGCCATTAATACCTCCCCAGAACCGGTGAGTAATTCTGTGGCGAGTGTGACTGAAGACTGCTGTGTTGTGGGAGTCATGTACTTGATTATTAAGCACCCCATCATTACCTGTATTGTTGTTATTGCCTTCATTGCTTTTTCAATCTGGTTTTTAATCAAGATGTTTCGATTTTTGAAGCGTGTCTTTGGAAAAACTGATTCGATTGATTCACCGAAGACAAAAAAACAAGGACAACAAGGCGTTCAGGGACAACAGACGTCCCGAGATTCGGCCTCTCTTTAAGTATCTGCAAATCCGAAGGGCACAAGCCTTTTACGTTGCGTTGATAACGATGCAAAACCTTTTAAGACCTTTTTCCTTCCTGAAAAACCAAATCTATATTTTTTGTTGGCTGATTATTCTTCTTTTCGGAATTTTGGCCTACCACAATAGTTTTTCCGGTGTTTTTCTCTTCGACGATGAGACCCAGATCCTCGACAATAAAGAGCTGCAGACCTTGGCCTGGCCGTGGGGTTTTCTACAAAACACCCGACGGCCGCTTCTGTATTTCACCTTGGCATTGAATTATCACTTGGGTTCAAACAATGTCTTCGGGTATCATCTGTTCAATTTAATCGTCCACCTCTTGGCCGGGATCCTTTTATTTGAGATCCTCCGTTTGACTTATTCACGTTTTAATCTTTCGGTTAAGGGGGCTCTTGGTTTTGCTTTGAGCGCGGCACTCCTTTGGACTGTTCACCCATTGCAAACCCAAAGTGTTACCTATATTATTCAACGCGCCGAATCCTTGATGGGAATGTTTTATCTGATGGCTGTTTGGGCTGCCATCCGTTATTTTTTTTCCAAGCATCTTGGTTGGATTGTGGTTGCGAGTTTTGCTTCCCTTTTGAGTGGTTTAACAAAGGAAGTCGCCGTTACGATTTCCTTCCTCATCCTCTTTTATGACCGCGCCTTTGTTTCGAAAACTTTTCAACAGGCTTTCCGTGAACATAAACAAATTTATGCGGGGTTATTGGTGCCCCTGGGAGTCATGTTTTATCTGTTCTTTACGGTTCCTTCGGTTGAAGGGAGGCCAACCGCTGGATTTCAATGCGTCGGCATGACGCCCTATCAATATCTTGTCAATCAGCCTGCGGTTATTTTGCATTATTTAAAATTAGCGTTTTGGCCCCATCCTTTGGTGTTAGATTACGGGTGGTTGCCCGCCGAGAGATTCGGGGAGTGGGCTATTCCTTTTTTGCTGGTTTTTTGTTTATTTATCATGTCAGTCGGCGTTTATATTTTTAGACCCCAAATCGGGTTTTGGGCCTTAGGATTTTTTATCCTGTTATCTCCTTCGTCGAGTATTATTCCTTTGAAAGATTTGGCTTTTGAACACCGGATGTATTTGCCCCTTCTCTGCGTTATTGTCTTGGCGGTTCAGGCGGTATTATGGGTTTTGAATCGATTTATTCCCTCAAAACCAAGGCTTTGGTGGGGATTGATTATGGCGGGTATCGTGATTGAAATTTTTTCGTTTCTGACAATTTACCGGAACCAAGATTATTATGATGTCCTTCATATGTGGGAAGATGTTGCGCGCAAAAGACCCCAGAACGGGCGCGCGTATTACAACCTGGGTGCCACCTCGATTACAAATGCTGTCAAATATTACGAGGAGGCCTTGCGTCATCCGAGTGATCAAAAGATTTATACGTGGGCCAATTATAATCTTGGAATCCTGGCCGGGGAAGACAAGCGATTTGAGGAGGCGCAGGGCTACTATGAGAAAGCGATCCAATCCGATCCTGATTATTTTAAGGCCTATTATAATTTGAGCAATTTATTAAGCCGCCAAGGAAAGTTCCTTGAAGCGGAGAAATATTATGAAAAGTTGACTAAAATTAAACCTCACTTTGCCGAAGGCTATAATAATTATGGGGTAATCTTACTGATGGGTGGAAAGATTGATCAGGCCAAAGTTAATTTTCGAAAAGCCGTCGAGCTCAATCCTCGTTATGCCGGTGCCCATTATAATTTGGGAAAGGTCTATTCAGAGCAAGGAGATGACGAAAAAGCGATTGAGGAATTCTTGCAAGTTTTAAAACTCGAGCCCCGCAATGCTTATGCCCATAATAATGTGGGAGTTTTCTTTTTAAAACAGCAGGATATCGAGAAAGCCATTTTTCATTTTGAAGAAGCTATCCGCAATAAACCGGATTATGCGGGAGCAAAGAATAATTTAGAGAAAGCCAAGAGTTGTCAAAAACCTGTTGCAGTTTGTCCGATTCCGCCTTAAATTTAAGGGAAGTTATTTTTTGGGACCCTTTCATTTTTTCGGTTCTCAGGATAAGAAGGGAGGTCTTCATGAATTTTCATAATCAAAAAGGATTTATTGCGCTGGTGAGTCTTTTGGCTGCCTTAGTGTTGGTGAGTGTGCTTGTCGTTGTCATGATGAAAAGGCCTGTGGCTGATCGAGAAACCACAAAGGTGTTAAAACAAGAAGGCATTGATACGTCCAGCCAGATGGCGATTGTCAATAGTTTTACCGAAAAACTCAAAGCCGTCGAGCAAATGCAGTTGGACTCCGAAGAAAAACTTTTTCAGGATTTACAATAGGGCCATCAAAAACATGAAGGACTGTGGTTTTATGAAAAATAATCTTTATCTTATTCCGACACCTCTCTGTGACGATGCCTGGGATGTCATCCCCGTCTCGGCTGTCAAGAGGATCCAGCATCTGCGTGCCTTTATCGTCGAAAATGATAAATCCGCGCGGCGTTTTTTAAAAATGATTATTCCGGACTTGCCATTACCCCAATGCCAGTTTTTTATTTTGAACGAACATACTTCCTTTGAAGAGGCCGAAAGTTTTTTAAAAGAAATTCATGGGGATTTCGGACTGCTGTCTGAGGCTGGCTGCCCGTGCGTGGCTGATCCGGGGGCGAATATCGTCCGCTTGGCGCATGAGAGGAATATTGGCATTATTCCTTTGATTGGCCCATCATCGATTTTATTGGCCCTTATGGCCTCTGGCCTGAACGGTCAGAATTTTGTGTTTCACGGATATCTCCCGAAAGAAAAAGACAAGAGGTTAAAAAAGTTAAGAA
>CAZAPN010000062.1:4658-9296 GCA_964487145.1 uncultured Planctomycetales bacterium
GCCAGACGCAGATTTTTATGGAAACGCCTTATCATAGTCAGAGTTTATTCGCGGAAATTTTAACAACCTGTCAGTCACAAACGGTGTTCTGTGTGGCGGCTGATTTAACATCTTCAACAGAATTTGTTAAGACATTAAGCATTGACGAATGGCGCAAGATACCGGCACCTCCTTTACAAAAAAGGCCTACGGTATTTTTATTATATAAAGAAGATAGACTCGGCAATGGACACCCATGATTCTTGACCCGTTTCAGCAAAAAGCGATTGATTTTATTAATGAAGGTTTTTCCGTGATCGTGAGCGCCCCGACGGGTGCCGGAAAAACTGTCATTGCGGAGCATGTCATTGAAAAATGCCTGACGCAAGGCACGCGCGTGATCTACACGGCCCCGATCAAGGCCCTTTCGAATCAGAAGTTCCGTGATTTTGACGAGCGTTTTCCCGGGAAGGTCGGACTTTTGACCGGTGATGTGACGATCAACCCCGAATCTCCGGCGCTCATCATGACGACCGAAATTTTCCGCAATAAAATTCTCGAAGAAAAGAATTCATTGTTTCCGTTTGCCTGGGTCATCTTTGATGAAATCCATTATATTGATGATTATGAGCGGGGAAGCGTGTGGGAAGAATCTCTCATGTTTTTACCGGAGCATATGAATATTTTAGGGCTCTCGGCCACGGTCCCTAATGTCGATGAACTGGCGAATTGGTTCCAATCTATTCACCGGCGTCCGTTAAAAGTGATTAAAGAAAATAAACGGCCTGTTCCGCTCCATCTTTATTACCAATGTCAAAATGAAATTTATGACGACGTTAAACAACTGTTGAAAAGGGGATTTTATACGCCCAGGGCCGTTGTTGACCGTTATCGCCGCATCCCGCCTTATGTCCACATGAAACCCAATAAGTTGGCTCCGTTAATTAAGATTCTTAAAGAAGATGAGCTTTTGCCGTGTATTTATTTTGTTTTTAGCCGTAAGCGCACGGAATTTTTAGCTGAGGAAATTAAAGACATGGATTTTCTGACGGATGAAGAGCGCGAGCGAATCACCGGGATTTTCGACGGGTATTGTCAGCGTTTTGATTTGGTGGATGAGCCGACCGCGAAAAAAATACGGCCGTTTGTGGAAAAAGGCATTGCGTATCATCATGCGGGGATGTTGCCGACTTTAAAAGAGGTCGTGGAAAGGCTTTTTACCAGCCGCTTAATTAAAATGATTTTTACCACCGAGACCTTTGCGCTCGGTATCAACATGCCGGCACGGACCGTTGTTTTTGATGAGCTGAGCAAATATTATGGTCAAGGATATGATGTTTTAAAGACCCGTGATTTTTACCAGATGGCCGGACGCGCTGGGCGGCGTGGCATTGATTCGGAAGGCTTTGTTTTTTGCCGGATTAATCCGCATGATGTCGGCCCGCACCAATTGCAGCGCGTTGTTTTTGGCCCGCCGGAAGAGGTCCGTTCGCGGTTTAACGCGGGTTACGCGACTCTTTTAAATCTTTACCAGAAATACGAAGAAAAACTTTATGACATTTATCCGGTTTCTTTCCATTATTTTCAGGAAAAGAAACGATTCCAGAAAATGGCACTCGAGATGATGCGAGATAAAGTGAATATTTTGAAACAACTGGGGTATATTCGGAAGAATAAATTAACTGATAAGGGCCTTTTTGCAAGTAAAGTTTACGGATATGAATTTGTTCTTTCGGAACTTTATGACAATGGTACGCTCGAAAAGCTTTCTCCTCTCGAACTAGCGGTTTTAAGCATTGCCCTTGTTTTTGAACCCCGCAAAGGTTATGAACATCCGCACATTTCCAATAAACAGATCCGGCGGTTGCAGGAGTTAACGGATGAGTTGGTTTTGACGATTCAGCGGATGGAACGAAAGATGAGAATTAAACCATTAAGCAAGCGATGTTATTATCATTTGGCATTGGCCATGGAAGCGTGGATGCGGGGACAAGATTTTGATACATTGATGAGCGAAACCGATGTGGATGAAGGAGAGGTCGTTCGGTATTTCCGCATGAGTATCCAGATCTTACGGGAAATTTTAGACGCGCCGGTGTCCGATTCGCTTAAAGATAAAGTCCATAGTGTTTTGAATAAGATCAATCGGGACATTATTAATGCGGAGAAGCAGCTGAGGAGCTAAATGAAGGCACAACTTAGCGAGCCTGCCGGCCGTAGGCAGGCGGCGAAGCTAAGTTGTAAGCCTGAATTTAGCCCTTGACATTTTGCCTATGAGTGAAATTTTTTATACATACATATTGAAATGTCAGAATAATTGTAAATATTACGGACATACAAATAATTTAAGGGAACGCCTTAAGGATCATTTAAATGGTCAGGTCAATTTTACCCGTAATAAGAAGCCAGAACTGGTATATTACGAAGAATTTTCTACTCGTTCGGAAGCATTTAAACGAGAACAACAATTTAAGAATGGTAGAACGCGAAAAGAAACAATAGATAAATTGATAGCCAATTTTTCAATGGCAAAATGTCAAGGGTTTAATTCGCGCCTATGATTTACTAACACTGGCGTGTTCGTAAATCATGCGCTCATTAAAGGAGGTTTTCTATGCAAGTCTTGATTCTCTATTATTCGCGGTCAGGCAACACCAAAAAGCTCGCCGATGAAATCGCCAAAGGCGTTCGGCAGGTGAAGGACGTGAATTGTGTCCTTAAAACAACCAAAGATGTGACGAAAGAAGATTTTTTAGAATCAGACGGTATCATCGCGGGTTCACCGGTTTATTTCGGGAGCATGGTCGCTGAAATGAAAGAGGTGTTTGACAAGTTTGTCGGTCTTCGCAAGAAAATGGGGGACAAAGTCGGCGCTGCCTTCGCGACCTCCGGGGACCTGTCCGGAGGGAAGGAAACCACGATGTTCTCAATTCTTCAGGCCATGCTGATTTATGGCATGATTATTGTGGGCGATCCTTTGGATGCGACCGGACATTATGGGGTTTCATGCTGCGGAAATCCGGATGCGAAAACTTGTGAGAATGCGGCAAAAATGGGAAAAAGAGTTGCGGAATTGATTAAGAAATTGAAGTAAGTTTGCTATGAGAACGAGTTTGGGACAAAAATTTTTTCTGATTGTATTTGGGATTTTTCTTTGTTTTGGGATTTTAGAACTCGGGCTCCGCTTGGGTGGAGATCTTTTTTTTCAAAACCAATCCCTGCGCAATTTCCTTTCGAGTCGGCATTCAAGCGCTTATCCGATTTTATGTGTAGGAGAGTCCACGACCGCCCTGGATGCCGCGATCGATTATCCGACCCAATTGCAGGAAATTTTGAATCAGAAGCAAGATCAAATCCGTTTTGCTGTTTTTAATAAAGGAATCCCTGCCGCGACGACAACAACGTTGTTGTCACAGCTTTCCGAGAATCTCCTCCGTTTTAAGCCGCGGATTGTTATTGTTATGATGGGGATCAATGATTCCCAAAATACCCAAGTCTTTCAGACCGCCCAATATCGCAGGCCCAATTTTTTTACTGATTTAAGAGTTTTTAAATTGGCCCATCTTTTAAAAGACCATTTGAGAGTTAAGGCAGAAGAGACTCAATTTCACAAAAAGACGCGTGCTGAAATAAAAAAAGCCGAGGAGAAATTGCGAAGGGATGATTCCCTGGAGAATGTCATGGCCTTGGCCGACTTTTATGATTTAGCCGGTGAATTTTCGAAAAAAAATAAGTTATGGCTTGAGGTCATTGAAAAAAGACCACGCGATCCGGTGGCCCATTTCTTTGTTGCCCGTCATTTTTTTAGCATGAAAGATTATGACAAGGTTGACTATTATTGCCGCAAGACCCTGGAGCTTTTGCCCGCTTCATCCATCGAAAGATTAAGAGTTTTAAATTTATTGGCCCAGAGCTATCAGGCCCATCAGAAATTTGCCGAAGCGAAAAAGATTTATCACTTTTTGATTTCTTTGCGTCCCAATGATCCGCAATTGTTCGACACCTATACTCAGCTGATTCGAATATCTCTGGAAGAGAAAGACCGACCTCAGGCCAAAGATCTTTTGTTACGGCAGCTTTCGTTGAATCCGGTGGAACCAGGTTCTTATTTGGAGATAGCCGAATATGATCGGCGACAACAGAACTTGAGAGAGCTTGAGAATTTATTAAACGAAATTCGAAATCATATCCCTGCGGGCACAAGGCATTTTTTGCTTGTTTCTTTGGAGCTAGGAAATGTTTATTTGGATGAGCGGAAATTTTCAGAAGCGGAAAGTATTTTTCGCCGTGTTCAAGTAATGCCCGTTCCGGGCCCCGAAGACCTTCATGCCCTGGCTGTCTCAGGTTTAATCATGGCCTTGGAATCACAAGGAAAAGTGAAAGAAGCCAGGTCTCTAGAATCAGAGACCCCCAATGATTCCTATTATTTCCCAGCAACCGTCGAGAACTATCGGGCCCTCAAGAAAATAATTTTGGATCGAGGTATGATATTAATTGCTGTCCAATATCCTATGAGGCCGATTCGGCCTTTAAAGCGTGTCTTGGGACTTGATGAAAATATTTTTTTTGTTGATAATCAAAAGAGCTTTGAAGAAAAGGTCCTTTCTTCGTCTTACAGTGAATATTTTCAGGATCGATTCGCGCAGAATTTTGGGCATT
>CAZAPN010000063.1:0-9129 GCA_964487145.1 uncultured Planctomycetales bacterium
GTCCACATTTTTTTCTTCATAAAAACGATAGCCCTGTTTAACAACGCAAAAATGTCCCCGGAGTGCAGGTCCAAAGCCTTATTATAATCGGCAATCGCAAGATCATCTTGAGACATTTCAGAATAAAGATTCCCTCGATTATTATAGACCTTGGCCAAATCCTTTTGAAACGTGAGACCGAAATTAATGGCTTTCGAATAATCCAAAATAGCCTCTTTCAAATTCTTCTTTTCAACCCACAATTTGGCCCTCTCCACGTAAGCTTCGCCTAAACGGGGGTTCAATTGGATTGCCGTTTCAATGTCCATAAACGCCTGAGAAAACTCCCTTTGCTCCAAAGAAAAACTTGCCCGATTTAAATACCCGTTCGGGGAATTCGGCGAATTTAAAATGGCGTCTGTCCAAAGGGTGAATGGATTTTCCCAAACAAAACATCTCTGCCAAGAAACACTCATAAGCACGGCAAGATAAATAAATAATAAAACACCGAACAATTTTCTTAAAGAAAGATTGACCTTATTCCTAGACCTAAAAAATTCATTCGCAAAAAATAAAAATAATCCAACACTCGGCAAATAAACAAAACGCTCAAAGATGAGACCATTATTAATTTTTACAAAATGCAGTGATGGCAAAAGCACGATCAAAAAGAAAACAAAGCCTAATAACGCTCTGGGATCTCTTCGGTATTCTTTAAAAATAAGGAAAATCAAATAAAACGTTAACACCGCGGACACATAAACTTCGGCCGGGAAGAATCCTTGTATTTTCTCAGGGAGAGGATAAATATTGGAAAGCTGTATCGGAAAAATTAATTTCCCCGCATAAAGCCCTAACGCCTGCCCGGACAACCAAAGTCCATCAATCCAAGAAGACTCACGTCCAGCTGGAAACGCCTGAGCTAAATGGAAAAATCGAAAATGAACGATCGCAAAAAAGATGACAAGGATCGTCACCGGCATTTTCGAAAGCACATCTTCCCGCCCAATCTTTCTTCGATGCCAAAAATCATAGATTAAAAGGACAATGGGCAATGTGACGGCGATGGGTTTTGCCGCTAATGATAAAAATGTCAAAACACACAAAACAAACTGGTGCTTTGAGCTAAATTTTGCGCTATGTTCCGACACATGACAATAATATCCAAAAGCTAAAAGAAAAAATGTAGTTGCTAAAAGATCTTTCAGGGACGATACCCAGGCAACCGCCTCAACTTGCAAAGGATGAACCGCAAACAACAGTGTGGCCAATCCCACAACGCTCATTGAAAATCTCAGTCGGGAAATAAGAAAAAAGACAGTAGCGACATTGATCAGATGTAAAACCAAGTTAACCAGGCGATAGAAAAACGGCTCTAAACGAAAGAAATAATGCTCGATCTGAAAAGTCAAGATGGTGAGAGGATAATAACGGCCGTCAAGATCCTGACTCCAGATCTTGGAAAAATTGGTGAAAGGTCTATCGTAAACAAGCGGATTCTCATGAATGAACGCATGGTCGTCCCAGTTAACAAAAGAATTCCCTAAGCTGGGGAAAAAAATTAAAAAAGTTATGGCTAATATCAAAATGAGAATAAGGAAAGATTTCTTGTGAAGAGAAGTTGGGGTCATGAAAAACTATTCGTATCTTAACGCTTCAATCGGGTCAAGCCGGGAGGCCTGCCTGGCCGGCCACAAACCGAACACAACGCCTACGGCGAAAGAAAATATCGTGGCTAATAGAACAGAAAACAAAGAAATATGCGTGGCCCATCCCGCGAATAAGGCAATCAAGGTTGACGCACCGGCACCCAAAACAATACCGCAAATTCCGCCGATCAAAGACAAAAGAACAGATTCAATTAAAAATTGAATCAGGATGTCCTGATTCGCTGCTCCGATGGCTTTCCTCAGGCCAATCTCGCGGGTCCGTTCCGTCACAGAAACTAACATAATATTCATGATTCCAATTCCGCCGACCAAAAGGGAAATCGCGGCAATCGCCCCCAACAAAAGAGACATTGTTTTTGTGGTAGTTTCTAAGGCGTTCTTAATATCGGACATGTTGCGGATCTGGAAACTGTCCTCCCCGTCTTTATTCAAGCGGTGCTGCTTAATAATTGTTTCCTTAATCAAATCTTGAACGGATTCGATCAGTTCCGGGCTTTGGACTTCAACAAAAATCGAATCGATATATTGTTTGCCGAGCAGGCGATACATGGCGGTCGTCACGGGAACAATGATATTGTCATCTTGGTCGCGGAAAGAACTCGCGCCTTTGGGCGGTAAAACGCCGATGACCTTAAAATTAATAAGATTCACTTTGATTGTTTCGCCAACAGGATTTTTCTCTCCAAAAAGTTCTCTGGCCACCGTCGTCCCAAGGAGAACGACCTTCTCCCTCATTTTTACTTCATTGCCCGTGATAAATCTTCCCACCGGAGGAACAGACGCCCGCATTTCGGCATAATCCACATCAACTCCCTCGATCTGCGTGTTCCAATTTTTATTGCCATAAACGACCTGCCCGCGGCCTGACACAGAAGGGCTGACTCTTTTCACTTGATCCGCCATTCTTTTAATGGCTTCAACATCTTTAAAAGTAAAACGCGTGATGGTGCCGGCCCCTTCTGCGACACCATGGATCCTCGCTGAGCCCGGCCGAATGACTAAAAGATTCGACCCTAAAGAAGCTAACTCTGACGCAATCGAAACCTTCGCCCCTTCCCCTAAAGCGAGCATCGCAATGACAGCCCCGACTCCGATCAAAATCCCCAAAATGGATAACAAAGAACGCATGCGATGCGAAACCATGGCAAAAAGAGCTTGTTTAAAATAATCCCAAAATTTTGTTCGTCCTATTCGCTGAGAGGCTTTAGAAAAATAATCTTTGACAGGCCTTTCGCCGGCAACCGAAGCCGACCCGGCTGCCTCTTCACTCTTCACGATATCATCGGAAATAATCTGGCCATCCCGCATAAAAATGATCCGCTTGGCATGGTCGGCGACTTCCTTTTCATGGGTCACAATAACAATCGTTTTCCCCTCCCGGTTAAGTCTTTGGAGACTCGACATAATTTCTGCCTTACTCTTTGAATCAAGATTTCCGGTCGGTTCATCGGCGAGGATAATCGGCGGCTCATTCACAAGGGCCCGGGCAATCGCCACACGTTGTTGCTGCCCGCCCGAAAGCTCATTGGGATGATGATGCGCGCGTTCTTTAAGCCCGACTAAATCAATCTTTTCCCGGGCTTTGTTTTTGAGATGCTGCTGTCCCGCATAAATCAAAGGAAGCTCGGCGTTTTCCAAGGCGCTCATGCGGGGAAGCAAATGAAACTGCTGGAAAATAAAACCCACGAGCCGATTGCGGATCGAAGCCCATTTTTCATCAGATAACAACGTCAAATCTTGCCCCTCAAAAAAATAAGCCCCTTGGTCCGGCCGGTCAAGCAATCCCATGACATGCATCAAGGTTGATTTACCTGAACCCGAAGGGCCCATGATGGCCACAAAATCTCCAGGGGAAATCTTGAGAGAAACATTGACCAAGGCCTTCACATCAACTCGGCCCATGGAATAAGTTTTGCTGATATTTTTTATTTCAATCATCGGGATCTTTGATTTTGCCCTTGGGAACGATTTCGCCGGGGCATAAAAGGATTTGTCCCAGTACTGTTCGTCGGAAGCACATATTTTTGTGTCTTTATCACGACGGTATCATCCAAACTTAACCCCGAGACGATTTCCGTATAACGGTCATCTGTCAAACCCAACTGGACCGAACGCGTGCTCACTCCAGGTGAATTATTGGATTTAACAAAAACATAATCGCCTTCACCATTAGTTTGAATCGCTTCCGTTAAAAGAAGCAACGCGTTTTCCTTACGATCAATAATAAAATTAACCGTGGCATTCATCCCCGACCGAAAGAAGGCCGGGACATCTTCCGGAAGCAAATCAACCTCATAAATCGTAACATTATTGACTGTTTTCGATTCATAATAAATGTGGTCAACACCGGCTTTAATTTCTGTTTCCGGATAAGCATCCAGACTAATCATCGCTTTCTGGCCCGGCTTCACTTTTCCAATATCCGTCTCATCCACCTGGGCCCGAACAATCAGCCGATCTGAAAGGACAATCACAGATTCACTCGTTGTTACGGTCTGGCCCGGCTGGGTTTTGGCGACAATCACTTCTCCGTCGATGGGAGAAATAAGCGCAATGGGCTTATAAACCTGTGTCCAATATTTCAAAGTTTCTTCCCCCTGTCCGCGGGCGGCGTCTAAAAGAGCGGCGCGTTCGGTAGAACTCATCCGGGCCAACGATTGTCCTGTTTTCACCTGATCTCCTTCGCGAACGAGGATCTCTTCCACCCGGCCATTAACCGGGGGTTTGACTTCCAACCGATTCTTCGGGAGGACCGTTCCTGTTGTTGAAATGATATTTTGAATAAGACCTTTCGTCGGGTTGATCTCTTTGCTAATCTCCCCGTTCTTTTTAGATCCGGAACCCCTAAAATAAAAGAAGCCCCCGAGTGCCAACACGAAAAAAAAGATAAAGAGAATTTTAATTTTGTTGCGCATACTCCAACGTTTCTCCTTTCGCCTCAATCCAATTGGCTTCGGCCAACAACGCATTTGACTGCGCATTCAGATAAGCTTTTTTTGCATTCACTAAATCATTTTCAATAATGATCCAATTATCAAAATTAATAAAACCGGTTGAATATTGGGCTTCGGCGATCTTCGAGCGCTCGATGGATGCCTCTAAAGATTTTTGTTTAACGCCAACGGTTTCAACGGCATCCTGGAAAGCCGCCCATGTCTTTTCCAAATTCACCATGGCGGAATTTCTTTGGCTTCTCTCATTCGCTTCGGCTTGTTTATATTGCGCTTGGGCTTTGGCGACCTCGGCAATGCGAGCTCCCCCTTCAAATAATGGCATGGTCATCGTTAAGCCCAAGTTCCACTGATCATCTTTGGGAGTCCAATCTGAACCCTTTTTATCGGCACCGGCAGAGGCCGTCAGCTTGGGAGAAAAATCCCCATAAGTCGATTTAACCGCGAATGAAGCTGAATTCTTTTGGGCAATAGACTGGCGGACGGAAGGATTGTTTTCAGCTAAATTATCAAAATCAGGTTTATTTTGAGAATCCTCCCGGACAGAGAAATCCCCCTTGATTGAAAAAGATGTCCATGTCTCACGCCCAAGCTCTGCCGCTAACTCTCTTTGAACATACCGAACTTCCCGTTTGGCTTGGGACAACTCGAAATTCGCCGATGCCAAATTAGCTTCCGCCGTCAACATGGCCCCTTTATGCTCTAATCCTGATTGATAACGCAACGTAATC
Organism: uncultured Planctomycetales bacterium; assembly: GCA_964487145.1. Taxonomy (GTDB): domain Bacteria; phylum Omnitrophota; class Gorgyraeia; order Zapsychrales; family CAZAPN01; genus CAZAPN01. The sequence goes on from CAZAPN010000063.1 coordinate 5,332, forward strand.
AAAACCAAATTTTCCCTTCGGATTTTGACAATCTCCTCGGCCACACGAATCAATTCTTGTGCTTTTAACAAATTCACAAAAGCCGTACGTAATTTTCCACGCACCTGGGCAGACGTAAAACGATAATTTTCCTGCGCGGCCTTGAGGTTCTCCTTGCTCGATTGAATATCGTGCGGGGTCTTTAAACCGTCAAAAAGAAGCTGGGTGCCACTGACGCCATAAGAATACGAGTCTGTCCTGGATGTTGTTTTGGTCGTCGAGGTCTTGAGATTTGAATCGATTTGGGGATAAACGCTGCTTGTGGTAATATTTTTATTGGCTTTTTGAACATTTATGCCTTCAATCGCATAAATTAAATCAGGATGATTTTTTTGGGCCTCGAGAAGGCAGTCTTCCCAGGAAAAAATTTCTTCGGTTTGTCCCCAAGAATAAAAATTTGCTATTAGTATTAATATTAAAATAAATCTAAAACGCATATAAATTGATTATAAAGCTTTGGGGAAGGGAAATCTACTGGTTTGTCGTAAAAACTAAATTACCATTTCTTGTGGCGCCAGAGAAAAAGGATGGTTAAAACAGAAAAGGCGGCTAACCCGGCAATAAACCAAAAAGGAGCGAGCGTTTCATGTTGCGGCAAAGGCAAACGGACATTCATTGAAAAGATGCTAACGACCAAAGTCGGCAACATGATGCAAATGGACACGATCGTTAACGTCTTCATGCGGATATTCAAATTATTGCTGACCATCGAGACCCAAGCATCCATGAGGTTCGAGATAACCTGCAAATACGTATTGGCTTCTTCGTTGCATTGGGCATTCTCAATAATGACATCTTCCAAAAATTCATTGTCCTCCTGGGACAAGCCGATCTTCGCTGAATTAATTTTGATCTTTTCGATGACCTTGCCGTTAGAGCTAATGGCCTTCAAATAATAAACAAGACTTTTCTCCAAATTAAACATGTACAAAAGGTCTTTGTTCGTCAGGGCCTTGTTGATCTCACCTTCCAACTCCGAAGAGATCTTGTGAATCACATTCAAATGTTCTTCAAAATGCTGAATACAACGGAAGATAATTTTCAAGAAAACATCTTTGTAAGTCCGCAGCTTCAAAAAAGGCCGGCCGTCGAACAAAACCGCGTCTTCATTAAGAATGACAATCAGCTTGTCGGCGAAGAGAAAAAGGCCTACAGAAGAAATTTTAAAAAGAAAATTATCCTCGGCGGTATAGCGTTTAGGCCGTTTAAATATCAAGGCGGTATGATTTGTTTCAAATTCAAGACGGCCGACCTCGTCAGGATCTAAGGTGGACAAAAAAGTGTGTTCATCCAGCTGCAAGGTATTGACGAGAAAAGCCCGCTCTTGTTCGTCGGGATTAATATACACATGCACCGGACAATTTTCATGCCCGTTTTCGACAAGTTTGCCTTCGACAATCTGATAACGTCTTAACATAAAATAATAACTTTCTTGCTGACCCTTGAACGTCTTAATGAATTTTTAAGATAGTTATGGTATATCACTTTCGAAAACGAAAAGAAACAAAATTTTCAGAAAAAATATTTTATTGTAAAAAGTCGTGGGGCCAGTCCCGCCATGGCGGGACTGGCCCCACAAATAAACTTCAACAAGAAAACTATGTCTTTCTTTTCCTCCTCCAAATTCCGGCCAGGATGGAAGCGGTCACAATACACCATGTCGCAAAAAACGCATTCGGGATCGCGGCCTCAGGCGTAAGATGTTTAATCGCCAAAACAGCCCCCATCCCCGCATTTTGCATCCCGACCCCGATAGATAGGGTCCGGCATTGTTTCTCATCGAATTTAAAAACTTTTCCGGCACCGAATCCGAGAACAAGACCGAATAAATTCAGCAATACAACAGCCCAAAATATCAAAAAGCTTACACTTCCTAATGCATTTTTATTTAAAGCAACAACCAATCCACAAATAAACGCAATGAAAAGCGTTGAGAAAGCCGGGAATATGGGGATCCATTTTTCAATACGTTTTCCCAGGCGACTTTTAATCCACAAACCCAAAAGCAAAGGAACTATCACCATTTTGATAATACTTATGAACATCGGCCAAAAGGAAATTGGAATAAAGGCCTTTCCTAAAAAATACGTCAATGCGGGGGTTACGACGGGAGAAACAAAAGTTATTAAACTTGTTAATGCCACAGAAAACGCCACATCCGCCTCCGCTAAATAAGAAATAACTCCGGCGGCCATGGCATCGGGAACCGCTCCGGCCAAAATAAGTCCTAACGCCAACGCCGGAGGAAGATTTAGAATTTTGGCGATCATAAAGGCCAAGACAGGCATAATCAAAAACTGGGCCAAAACTCCCAAGATAACAATTCGAGGCTTTTTAAAAATCGGTTCGAAATCTTTAGGCGAAAGGACCATTCCGATGCCAAACATCGTGCAGGCAAAAAGCCATTCCATATAATTTTTCATGGAAACTAAAACCGGCGGCCAAAAATATCCTATGCCGACAGCCAACAGAACCCAAACAACCAATAATTTCGTAAAAAGATTCATGATTTTAATAAACATGTCTCTCTCCTTTTTCAGGAAACATCTCGCGTCGCAATTAAATGGACACCCTCAACCAAAAAATCCCTAACGATGATGTCATTAATTTTGATCGGCGTCTTGATTCGTATCTTTTTGACACGCAGCATGCCTTCGGATATTTTCGCTTTGGGAATCGGCTGATTGGTCCGGACAGAAACCATTTTTAATGAAAGCCCGTCGGCAACAATACTTGAAGTAAAAACGCGTACAGGATTTTCAATTTCACTTCGACCATACCGATCGCCTTTTTCGCATTGATTCCCAGTCACTTTCACAACGTGGCCGGAAGAATCCACTTCAATCGTCAGCCGGCATCCTTTGGGGCATTCAATACAAGTTAAATTTTTTATCATATAAAAAATGAGAGTAATAATTTTGTAAAAGTGAGTTGTGAGACTTGGGTCTGGTCAGGAGTCTTTTGGGATGGGGCAAATTCTTACCCCCCACCCCCACAACCCGACTCACAACGCATAACCCACAACACACCCTTTCATTTTATCCCTCTTAAATATTCCGCGGCTTGTTTTCCCGCACGAAGGCTGTCGCGGGTCACCGAATCAACCAAATCATAAACCTGGAATGAATTCCCGCAGACAAAAAGTCCGGGAATAGATGTTGTGTTCAACTCATCCGACACAGGGGTGTTTGTTTCTCGGCTGATCACGACCCCAGCCATTTCAATCAATTCATTTTCCGGGATTAATCCAGCGGAAATCAACACCGTATCGCAAACGATTTGAAATTTTGTATCGGGAATCTCCTTAAACGTGTCATCGACTTTCACGACATCCACTTTTTCAACTCTATCTTTTCCATAAATTTTTGAAACCTTATGACTTAAATAAAGCGGGATATCGAAATCCTCCAAACATTGAACCACGTTTCGGGTTAATCCTTTCGACTGTTTCTGAATTTCAATCACGGCCTTCACATCCGCCCCCTCCAATGTTAAACGCCGAGCCATAATGAGACCAATATCTCCAGAGCCAACCACGACGACCTTCTCCCCGGGCAAGACCCCTTCAATATTCATGAGTTTCTGAGCGAGCCCCGCGGAGAAAATTCCCGACGGGCGGGTCCCGGGGATATGGGCCATTTCGCGCGTGCGTTCCCGGCATCCGGTGGCCATGATTAAAACTTTCGCTTTGATTTCCTGAATTTCTCCGGGCTTAAGAACGGTGAGACCCTTATCTTTAGTTAAATGGGTGACAAATGA
>CAZAPN010000064.1:0-9019 GCA_964487145.1 uncultured Planctomycetales bacterium
GGGAAATGAGTCCAATAGCCCAACAGGCGTTCCACGTTAATGGAATTTGATAAAAAATCATTAAAAAAATAAAAATAACAGAAGCAATGAGAAGATCTACAAAGGCGACAGCGATTCCCGCAAAAGGAAGAATCTCCTTTGGAAAATAAATTTTCGTAATCAAATTATAATTGTAAACAAGACAAGGGATCGTATAGTTTAACGATGAGGCAAAAAAACTCCAAAAAAGCAACCCACAATAAAAGAAAAGAGGGGCAGGATAATCCGCGACCTTGACCGGCATGACATAGCCAAAAACAACCGTAAATAAAAGCATCATACTCAACGGCTGTAAAATGGCCCACGCAATCCCAAAAATGGACTGGCGATAACGAATGCTAAAATTTCTCCAGAAAAAAACTAAGAATAAATCGCGGTATTTGAGGAGATGTTGGTAGCCGGTGATCATTTTGGAATATACATTTGGATAGTCCACAGTCGACGGACCACGGTCGACTTTCAAAAACACAAATTGAAGGGGCAACTATCAATAACCCGTCGACTGTCGACTGTGGACCGTTGACTTTATAAATGCCTCTCGATAGCCCCTTTGAGTTCTTTGTAACTGACATTTAAGTCAGCGGCTTTTCTTCCGAAACAAACCCCAATCTTTTCATAAAACGCAATCAAATTCAAATCCACATGTCTCTGTTTAATGGCATCAGCCGTTTGAACATAACGGATTTCGGAACCTTGCACACTAGCAACCGTTACTCCGCTTAACCCTTTCAAAAGAAGAAGGACCGCGGCCGCACCTGCTTCCTTGCCAAAGTTAGCATCATAAGCCGAAGAATGTCCCGAACGGACCAAATGCCCGGGAGTCACCTCTCGGACCTCGGGAATTTCATATAAACCTTTCACATACATTTTTTCTTTCTTCATCAACTCTTTGATTTCGGGATCTGCCTTCAGGCGCTTGGAAAGTTCCTGACAAACATAACGCCCGGCCCCGGCAAGCTTTTTATGGCCAAAGGCATCTAATCCGGCGGACTCATCGACTAATTCTTGGCCGCTCGCATTCTTTAATCCTTCCGCCACAATAATCAAATAGGTGCCGGCCTTGACATCGCTTTGCGTAATCCGACGAAAATAACGCTTTTTCATATGGTGATACAAAATATCAAAATCGACAGCGACTTCAGGTATCAGGATAGCATCGGCATCCGCCGCAATCCCGCCGCGGAAAGCCGTATGCCCCGCATAACGGCCGAAAACTTCAAGCACAATAATCCGGTTATGGGTGCGGCCTGTTGTCTTAATCTCTTCAGCGAAATTGGCGATTCGATTAATCGTCGAATCTCCTCCGACCGAATAGGTCTGTAAATCCAAATCCATGGTTTTCGGGGCATGAATACACTTGATTCCTTGGGCCGCCAAATCCACCATAACACTTCCGGTATCATCTCCGCCGCTAATGACTAAACCATCGAGTCCAAATTTCTTTAAGCCTTCTTTAATCCGCTCATATTTATTCGGATCATCAATTTTCTTGATTTTAACCCGTGAATGTCCGGCTTCAGAACCGGCCATATAGGAATCAACCGAATCGATCCGCTCAGGTTGCAAATCGACGAGCTTATCAAAATCGACCAAATTATAAAGCCCCGCATAGCCATTAGGAATAACATAGCAGGCCAATCCACTCTTATGCGCCATTTGGGCAGCCCCTTTGACCACTGCATTTAATCCGCCGCAATCTCCACCGCTTGTAATAATGCCAATTTTTTTCATTGTTTAACTCCTGGTTAAGTTGTTAAAACTTATACGCCACCGTAAACAAACCTACGAAGTTTGTTTACGGTCAGACAGTAGATTTCCATTAAACTGGTTTATATTATCAAATATTAATAACCTTGGGAAGATTTTACTTGCCTTTTATGATTCAATTTTCTATCTCGCATATAGACTTTTTTATTGTGCAATGCTAGACTAAGAAAAATCAATTCCTATGATTACAGTCCAAAACCTATCCAAAAATTTCGGTCATATCACAGCTCTAAAAAACATCTCCTTTCAAATTGCGCAAGGAGAAATCGTTGGGTTTTTAGGCCCCAACGGGGCAGGGAAGACAACCTTGATGCGCATCCTGACCTGCTTTTTATTACCCTCGAACGGCACAGCGAGTGTCGCGGGGTTTGATATTCTTAAAGATTCTCTATCGGTTCGCTCCAAGATCGGATATCTTCCGGAGACCCCGCCGCTTTATCCTGAGATGTCGGTCAATGACTATTTAACTTTCGCCGCGCAATTGAAAGATGTGGAAGCCCATTTTCTCAAAAAACGAATCAACGAAGTTCTCACAGACTGCTCATTGCAAGATGTCCGCTACAAAAAGATCGCGATCCTATCAAAAGGATATAAACAAAGGGTCGGGATTGCCCAAGCCATTATTCATAAACCTAAAGTTTTGATCCTCGATGAACCGACCATCGGGCTTGATCCCATCCAGATTCGGCAGGTGAGGGCCCTCATTCGAAATCTCAAAGAAAGGACAACCATCATCTTGAGTTCCCATATTCTCTCTGAGATTGAGGAAATGGCCGAGCGGATTATCATCATTCAAAAAGGCATGATCAAAGCAGACCAGAAACTGAAGGACTTGCTGGATTCTCCCTTGAAGGAGAGAGGGCCGAAGCCAAAAAACTTAGAGGAAATTTTTTTGAAATTTACGTCGAATAATGAAGAATAAAAACCTTTTATCCTTTTTTGGGGAAAAAATCACGCACCTTAAGAAAACCGACTCATGGGCCCTAGGGATTTGCATCCTTTCAGCCATCATCTGGGTGATTATTCTCACCCACAAATATTTATCTTTCGGATATGGCGATTGGGATTTGGCTTTTTTTTCCCAGGCAGCATGGGGCCTGATACACGGCACTTCTTACGTGAGTTTGTTCGGATTGAATTTCTTCGGAAACCATTCGAATTTTATTATTTTCCCCCTGTTGCCAATCTATGCCTTGTTTCCGTCTCCCTTGACTCTAAATATCATCAAGGTCCTTTTGTTTTTCTGTGGAACGTTTGTATTTTATCTCATCGCCAAAAAAAGAATCGGAGGAAGGGAGGCCGTGATTCTGATGGCGGCCTATATCTTTTATCTTCCGAATATTTTCGCTCTCGCCTGGGAATTTGACTTTGAAACCTTGAGCCCGCTATTTTTATTTTTAATGTATTATTTTTATGAAAAAGAAAATTTAAAGGGTTTTATCGCAACAACGACAATCACCCTGTTGATCAAAGAAAACATGCCACTTATTCTCATGGCATTCGGTCTCCTTGCCTTGTTGACGCCAAAAAAAACCAAAACCAAATGGGGGATCATCCCGCTCGTGATTGGGTTTCTATTTTTTTATTTATTAACCATGAAAATCGTGCCTGGCTTTCGAGGGTTGCAGACCCATCCTTATGTTGCGCATTACAGCGCCTGGGGAAAATCGGTTGGAGAAATCATTTTAAATTTCTTTTTAAATCCCATCACGACCTTCCAATATTTATTGGAAACCCGGCGTATAAATTTTTTAATCGAAATTTTCCTGCCGCTTCTTTTTTTACCCATTTTTAGCGGGGGTGTCCTCATTTTAGCTTTGCCAATTCTTCTGCAACATTTGTTATCTTCTGTCCCCGAAGAACAAAGGATTGCTTATCATTATCTTATCAACGTTTCCCCATTCTTGTTCATCGCAACGGCCCATACGCTATCAAAATTTAAGAAACATTGGAAAAAACCATTTCGTTACGGCATCGCGCTCATTTTGTTATGTTCCCTTGGTAATATTGGAAGTTACATGAAAAACTTAAAACATGAACTGGCCCTCGGCCACAATAACATCGCCTGGGCGAAATCCCAAATGGTCAAAGCTATTCCTAACGATGCCGGTGTTGTCGCAACATTCTCCTTTTTGCCCCAACTTTCTGGCAGAAAGTATTTATATTCTTTTCATAAAATAACCACAGACCCCCGGAGTCTTCAACAGGTTTTCCCCGAATTCTCAGAGCAAATATCCTATGCCCTCCTAGATTTTTCTGACACCTGGGAAAGGACCAGGATCCATCCGCCACTCTTCAATCAACGCTCAAAATATTTCTTTTTTGATCAGGACTGGAAAATGGTCCGGGGGGTAGAAAACATCCTTCTTATGCAAAAAAGCCATGGGGAACCGCAAATTCCAATCCAGATTTCCGAAAACCATTTCCTAAAGACGACCCCCAAGCCCAAACTTGTTATTGACAAAAAATTTCAGCTTATCGACTATGAAATTAACGAAGAAAAATGGAATGAACGTTCTTTATACCACATCACCTTTTATTGGCATGCCCCCGAGGTGCTTTCGGATAATTTTAAGATGATCGTTTCCTTAACCAGAGGAAAAATCATAAGAATAAAACGAGAGCGCTGGGTCGGATATCCCATTTATCCAACATCAAACTGGAAAAAAGGGGAGTATGTTAAAGAAGACTATTGGTTCTATCCCGGGGAACTAACGAGGGGAGAGTATCGTATCTGGCTAAGGTTTGAAAATTTGTCGACAAAAACTACGGCGACCCTGTACGACAAAAACCTCAAGCCATTATCTCAAGATATTTTTTATTTAAGCGAAATCATCATCCATTAACAATAAGAATAAAAAATGATATTTTTGTCATGAAAAAGACCCTTTCGATCGCTTTAAAAGAATTGAACGCCTATTTCAAATCTCCGACAGCTTATGTTGTCCTGATCGTTTCGATATCTGTCTTCAACTTCTTTTTCTTTATGATCATCGACCAAAATCGCGAAGCATCCTTAAGAGACATGTTTAAACTCATGGAGTTTATGTTTATTTTCATCGCGCCCATTTTGACCATGCGTTCTTTGGCCGAAGAAAAACGGACCGGGACAATCGAATTTTTAAAAACCTGTCCGCTGAAAAGCTCAACAATGGTCTTAGGAAAATACCTGGGAAGCTTTTTGTTTTTCTTGATCCTGATTGCCATCACCTTCATTTATTATGTCATCATCGAATTTTTTGCCTCCCCGGATCGTTTAACGACTTTTATCGGATATTTCGGAATCATTTTAGAAGGAGCGCTGTTTCTCGCGATCGGAACGTTGATATCCTCCTTAACCCAAAGCCAAATCATCGCCGCCATCGGGTCGTATCTCATTCTTTTCATCCTTTACTTTTCCATCACGTTTGTCAAATTTACGTCCGGAAAACTTTATGAGTTTATTCAATTTATCAGCGTCTGGAGCCATGCCGAAAATTTTTACGCCGGGTTATTCACCCTGAATGATTTAACTTATTACGCGACAGGCATTATCCTCTGCTTATACCTGACCTATTTGGCCATCGAAAGGCGGACATGAAGAACCTATTCAATAACGTTTCGTTTCCGATAACATTGACGCTCGGGACATCGCTTGTGATGGCCGGAGGGGGGGATATTTATATCAACCAAGAGATGAGCCTTCTCAACCTTTTATCTGTCCTTTTAGGATTATTTTTCTTAGCGATATCCGTTTTCACCATGCAAAAATCCCATCAAAAATTTTTTGATAAAACTGACCTGTCGCAATTTTTCAAAAAATCCCTCCAATTCTTGTGCCTCTTTGCGATCGTGATCGGAATCAATTTATTGACTTATCGATTCAACATCCGGCTCGATTTAACAGCCGCCAAACAGCACACGATTTCAAACGCCACAAAAACAATCCTGAAAAACTTAAAACAAAAAATAAAAATTACGGCCTTTTATGTCGGGATCCCGCCCAAGTATCTTGAGGATTTATTGCAAGAATATTCCCGATTTTCTTCCGGACAACTCGACACCCAGATTGTTGATCCACTGCTTCAAATCGGTTTGGCGGCCCAATTCGGCAACGTCATCGATACCAAAGAGCAAAAAGTCGTTATTGAAACCAAAACCGGACGCAAAGATATCTCTTTTAAAGACAAACCCCTAACGGAAGAAGCCTTGACCAACGCGATCCTGAATCTCACCCAAAAAGCGAAAAATATCTATTTCCTAGCCGGACATGGAGAATATTCCATCGAAAACACGGGAGATCAAGGATTAAGCACTTTACGAAAACATCTTTTACAAAATAACTTTTTAGCCAAAAATCTTTTCCTCGGAAAAGAAGATGATGTTCCTTCGGTTTGTGATGTTCTGGTGATTCCCGGTCCTAAAAGTACGCTCACCAAGGCAGAAGAAAATGCAATCCAAACCTATTTAACAAATGGGGGGAGGGCCCTCTTTTTGATCGAAGCAACCCCCATGGGAACAGCCGAAATTCCCTTGTCCGAATCTGCCAATGAAAACAACCCGGCCTTAAACACCATTCTAAATCGATGGGGAATTAATATTGAAGATGATTTAGTCGTTGACATGGAAAATCACGTTGGGTCGGACGTGGGCTGCCCTGCCACCAAAAATTATCCTCCGCCCATCGATATTACCAGCGGACTTGATTATACGTTTTATGTCCGTCCCCGTTCCATTTCTTTTCTCAAAGATACTCCCAAAAGTCTCAAAACCGCGGCTATCATCCGAACAGCTTCTAAGGAAAACAGCTGGGCAGAGACAAACCGCTCATTGTTTATTAAATATGATGAGGGCATCGAAAAGAAAGGGCACATTCCTATTGCGGCCGCAGTCCTCGCCCCCTCGAAAAATAACAAAGGCGCTGACACAAAAATTGTCGTCATCACAGATGCGGACTTCATCACAAACCAATTTGTGGATCATTATAGCAATGCGGGCATGTTTTTAAGCGCTGTCCGATGGCTAGCCGAAACAGATTATGTTATTCTCGGCAAAGAAAAGAATGTTCAAGTCGAATTTCTGGATTTGACGAGTGTTCAAACTCGAATGATTACGGTCATCCTTCTCATTATGCCCCTTCTTATTTCAGTGGGAGGGATTTTAGTTTGGTATAGACAGATAAAGAACTGAAAAATTTGCTAGATCGCGAATTATAAATGGACTTGCCACAAATTAAAGTTCGACCGTATTCTCACAATGGCCACCCTATTTTCAATCCTTTACTATTTTTGGTTTTTTGTATAATGTCTATCGACATTGGTTAAAAATGTTAACATTTCCTAGCAAAAAGATGATAACCCGCCAAACTTAGAAATGACTCATTCTCCTAAGTACTTGAAGTACTTGGAGTTATTATAATCATCTAGAAATAATCGGTTAAATAAAAGAACTGGCACGATTTATGCTCATTATTAAAAAGGGGGTATACTAGAAAATTAACGTTTATTCTGGCATAGTGCCTGATTCTTAGGATGGCTCGCAGAGCTTCGGCAGCTTTGATTACGACCATAAATTCTGCTTCCACTGTTGAGGATTCAATAATTTCGTTTTTAAACTTGCGCAGACTACGATAGTGCCCGAGCCAATAAATTTTTCGCTATTTGGATTGGGTTGGATGGATTTGACATTTAAGAAAAAGGATTCGCTTTATACTTTTCACGATTACAATGCAAAAGAAAATGATGAAGATAAACTCTCGAGAATTATCTGGTTCAACTTTGATCGAAGTCCTCATATCGATGCTCATATTGACAATCGTGCTGACTGGAGGAATGCAGTATTTTATTGTTACCAGTAAAGTGATGGTCCTTGCCAGACATAAAGAAATGGCTATGGAAATGGCCAACGGGGCACTGGAGGAGATGCGGAAGGCAGGTTTTGATCATTTACCGTTGGCGACAGGCCTCTGGGGACCTGATTCTTCAATAACATTTGGCGATTTTACGGCCACAACCAAGCGGCGGGTTACGAATATCAATAACGTTGGACAAGTAGTCAGAAGACAAGTCGAGGTTCAAGTCAATTGGAATGAATCGGGGCAAGGAGCTCCCCGGGAAATCAGTTTATTTACTTACGTGGTAAAATTATGACCAATATCAGTTCAACAAAAACCAATAATAAAGGATTTTCATTAACCGAGCTCTTGGTAAGCATGTTAGCGGCCACCATCCTGTTTCTGATTGTTGGGACAATCGCTACGATTGCTAATACCTGTTTCAACAAAGCGGAGAGGGAACAGCAGATTTTCAAAGATATTTCTTACGGTTTTAAGTTTATACAAAACCGTGTGCGTGCATCATCGGGTCTGCAGATCATAGCCCTAGCCAACCCCTGGCAGGGGAGGCAGCTTCAGATCAATGCGGGGGGAGAGATTTTTGGAGTATGTCAATCTGGCAACCAAACGAACCTTGTCCATCGACCGAATTCTATGACCAGTTGCGATAATTCAGATATCTTTTTTTCTGCCTCTGGAGGTGATGCGTTCAATTTCGTACTTTCTTGGCCCTGTGACTGTACGGATGACGCCGCAACGGAGTGTGTTGGCGATTGTCTCAATGCATGTACGCAAATTGGAATAAACTGTAACTGTCTGGATAGAACCACGCAAAATCCTGTTACCAATTCTGGCATTTGTCGGAATAACTCTGATTTTATTACCGCGCAGGTGTCAGGCATAAAAAATAACATTCAATTTAATATGGAAACAGCCATTTACTCTAGGAATCAATGAAAACAAATAACCGCGGTTCAATTTTGATTGCCACTTTAATCTTTTTGCTCGTATTCACGCTTTTCGGGTTTGCCTCTATTTATTTAGCAACGTTGCATAATGAGTGGGTGGAAAAACAGATTGCCTCCGCTAAAGCGTTCTGGCTAGCCGAGGCAGGCAACCAGGTCGCGTTAAAGCAAGTGGATATCCTGATTAACACGGATTTACGAAACACCATCGCTCTTGCCGATCCCAGCGGCATTATCACATATACGAGGGGCCGAGTTGCCGCCCACGACGGACTCGGATGGCTTATTTTCGGGACACGCGACGATAATGTTCAAGTTTTGACTCAAAACGGCAGTCAAGCGGAATTCAATGCAAATGAGATTGTCGAGTCCGGAAACATTTCTTACCTGATTGCGATAACGCAAAAAAGCAACCCTGTTTTAGTGGCGACAAACA
>CAZAPN010000065.1:0-1321 GCA_964487145.1 uncultured Planctomycetales bacterium
TTCCCCGTGAAGACTTCACTAACGGTAAACGGCTGTGTCATAAAATTCAACAATTTCTGGGCGCGGGAATAGACCATGCGGTCTTGTTTATTTAATTCTTCAACACCGATAACCGCAACGATCCTCTTTAAACCATTATATTTATTAAAATGTTGGGTCACGGCTTGGGCCACGTCATAATGCCTTCGGCCAACAATCATGAAATCAAGGTTTCCCGAAGAACTCATCAACGGATCAATGGCCGGATACATCCCGCGCTGAACCAGATCTCGGGACAAAACGATACATCCATCCAAGTAACTAAAAATCGCAACGACCGCGGGGTCTGTCATGTCGTCGGCAGGAACGTAAACTGCCTGCAAGGCCGTAACAGATCCGCCGCCTTCAATGGAACGAATCCGCTCTTGGACCGCACTAACCTCAGATGCCAGGGTCGGTTGATACCCGGTTTCCGCCGGAACGCGGCCTAAGAGGGTCGAAACCTCTTGGCCCCCTTGAATAAACCGAAACAAATTATCCATGAACAACAAAACGTCTTTATTTTTATTCTGGAGATATTCCGCCAACGTAATCCCTGTATTAACAACTTCGGCGCGTGCTCCGGGAGGCTGATCCATTTGCCCAAAGGCCAACATAACATTCTGAAGCAATTTATTATCTTTCAAATCGTGATAAAGCTCATTTCCTTCACGGATGCGCTCACCGATCCCCGCAAAAACACACGCCCCACCGTGAGCCTTAACAATGTTATTAATCAATTCCAAAATAACGACGGTCTTGCCGCAACCGGCCCCTCCCAAAATTCCCGTTTTACTGCCTTTCACTAAGGGATAAAGCAAATCAATATATTTCATTCCGGTTTCAAGAAGTTCCGGCTTTTCGGCTTTCTTCCTTTTCAAATCAAATCCAAGTTGCTTCAGGGGCTTTCGGATAGGCATAGTTCCCGGAGTCTGAATAGGGCCCATATTATCCAAAGGACGGCCGACGGCATCCATAACCCGCCCAAAACACTCATCCCCCAAAGGAATCGCGATCGGTTTAAATGTGTTATAACATTCCCCGTGCAATTGAAGGTTCAAGGTATCCATCAACGAAACACAGCGGACATCGGTACTGTTGAGATGTTCGGCACATTGCAAGACAACTCTTCTCTTATCAAAGGTATAGGCCTCAATAACGTCATAAAGAGCCGGAATATCTTCAATATGCGCACCACGCCATATGCCAGCAGGCTGAAGGTCATGAATAGCACATAGAAAGCTAGCCATAAGTAGGCAATGATCGTTCGCATATTTTAATTCTCCATACAATTAGTAGCTTT
>CAZAPN010000065.1:1331-9001 GCA_964487145.1 uncultured Planctomycetales bacterium
CTTTGCCCTTTCGGGGCATTTTGATCGTCGGATCTTGGGCCGGCTGAGAGGACGAAAGAGGCGGTGCGCCCTCTTTATCCTTAGGGACATTTTGTTTTTCTGGATCTTTAGAAGAAGCCTGATTAATCAATGGGAACAACTCCTTTCAGTTAACGTCGGGTCATAATCCTTGCCGTAAAGACCTCTCTCATACTTTTATCGATGTCGCCCTTTTTGGCTTTGCTAAAGGCCATTTGAATACCTTTTTTTTCCTTTTGCATTTTTTGCAAACTGGCCTCTAATTGTTGGGATTGTGCGGCCGCTTCCGAAATCGATGTATCATGCAATATCTCATAAATACGGCAGACAAGCCATAAGTCAGCCAAGTATCCGATAATATCAATCGGGTCTGATTCTTCGATAACCTTCTCGATCGAATCAACAAACTCAGCTTGTTTCGTCAAGAGCTCATCACAAGGGAGCAACTTTACAACCCGGGGTTTTTGAATCATAAAATTCTTTGACCAGGGATAAATCACATTCACGCGGCCCAATCGTCCGGCATAAACCTCCCCCATTAAAAAATCTTTTATTTTAATTGAAACATTATACAATCCGGTTTGTTCGAGGTCTTCGAACACATGCATGTCTTTGCCTCCTTGCATCCCGAGTTTTTGAGCCCCTTTCTTCCCGACAGCAATCAAAACTGACCCAGAGGCTTTTTCTTTTTCTGCTAAAGCAAAACGGACAACACGCGTATTCAAGTCTCCCATAAACCCAGCCTCTGAGGTAACGACAACGATCCCTGTGGCCGGATTATCATTGGAGACCAAAGGGTGCCGAACTTTAGACAAACTGATCATCCGGAAAAACTCAACGAAAGACTCCCCAAACCTGGCAAACCGGTCTTTACGATTGGCCAAGGTATGAAATTTATTATCGGCCACATCCTTTAAGACCTGGATAATTTGAACCAACTCAAGGATGTCATCCAAATCACCTTTGATTTTATTCGCTTTCCCCATCTTAGGCTAATCCATCCTCCACATTTTTCTTAATGTCAATCCCGGCCTCCACAACCATTTCCCGCAAACTTCCATCGAGGGCAAGGCTTCCAAAACGTAAGACGACCCCTCCAATATTCTGTTCATCAATCGTTGCGTTGATTTTAATTTCGCGGCCCAACTTTCCCTTAATAATATCAATGATTTTTTGTTTCATTCCTTCCTCCAAAGCGACGGCCGTGATAATATCGACCGTGTCAATATCAGTCCCAATTTGCGCCATATCAACCTTACTCAGATTTTCGAGAAATTCGACCATAAGGCGATCATTTAAGGCACCGCGAGCTTTATCACTTAAAATCTTGCTGAGAATGTCCACGGTATAATCTACCATTTTAACCTTAACTTCCACTTCAATGGCCTTTTTCATCTTGTCCCGAGTGCTTTGAGCCTTAGCAATAATTTCCTCACCTTCCTCACGAGCTTTTTTCACAATCTTCTCGCGCTCCTCCTTCGCTTTTTCCTCAGCATCGAAAATCATCTTCTTCGCAAGGTCTTCGGCTTCTTTCTTTCGCTTAGCGAGTTCTTCATCAGCCTCTTTGATTTTCTGGTTTAATTCTTTCTGTTTAGACCTCATTTCTTCGGTTTCCGAACTTAAACGACGAACCGCCCCCTCAGTGCTCGAGACCAAAACTCGATGTAAGACAAAAATGATTACCCCGCAAATAATAAACATCAAAAAAACAAATAAAATAATAATTTGCCCTAGGCTCATGTGTGATAACTCCTTTTTACGCTAATGTTACACTTGATTCTTGCCTGCCAAACGAAAACCTGGCTCTTGCTCAAAAACGGAAACGACCTTCCACTCTGTATTTTTTTGATACTGACGTGTCGTTTGTTCTTCCGTCCCAGCCCCAGAAAGCATATGATAAAAAATAACCAATAACGTAACTGAGATTATTTCAATAATCGCCAATTTCAATAATACGCTCATCTGAATAATAGGAGTTTTACTTGGAAAATGGCCTAAATCATAAATAAGTTTTAGTCCCACATAAGTGATCCCCACACACGGGATAGACACAATAATCAAAAATATCCCGATAAAAACCATTCCAATGCCCATCATACTATCGCCCATCACTACCTCCCGAAAAGTTGGAAAATGATCAAAAGAGCGATAATGGAAATGGCCTCAACAAAGATCAGCATAACGACCATCCCCATAAATATCTTTGATGCCGCCGAAGGATTCCGACCCAACGCTTTGATAACGGCATAGCCCAAAATCGCGATGACAACGGATGGCCCCATAACAGCAATAAACATAACCGAAATAATAATAAAGGTTTCAGCCCATTGCATAAAAGAATTAACTCCTTATTGGTTTTTATATCAAATACCGCAACAATGTTTTATCATTGCCGCGCAAATGGTCATTATTAAAACTGGCGCTTTGTGACAGAGCTTGTTTCATCTTCGACCGCCAACTCCTCCTCCTTCTTTTGCTCGGCTTTTCTCCGACGATATTGTTCATCCTGTTCTACTAAAAGAATGCAATCATTCGCAAAAAACCGGACCACACCAGCTTTAATCGGAATGCTTTCTTTCCAATTAATAATCACATTACCCTGTTTCAAAATCCCTAAGACAGGATAGTGATAGGGCAAAAGCTCATATTCCCCTGTATCCCCCGTCAGAAAAACACTACGGATTTCATTTTCATAAATCAAACTGTCCGGCGTCATCACGGTCAGCTTAAAATAAGTCCTACTTTCTGGCATAAATATCCTAAAGTTTTATTTTGTTTTAGCGGTTTCTTGTTTTTTGGATGTTGCCGAATCTAGCGCATCAACCCCGACTTGAGATTCCTCTTCGTCCTTGTCCAATTCTTCTTTCGGCCTTCGCTGCTCAAGCAATTTCACATAAACATCGAGAATCTCATCGAGCCCCTTGGTGACCTCTTCGGTCAGGTCCCGTTTCTCCCTCAATAATTTCACCAAATCAGGTCTATTCTTTAAGGCAAAATCATAAATTTCTGATTGGAAAGCATTAACTTCCGTAACGGTCATTTCAAACAAAACTTTTTTCTTGTAGGCATAAAGGATAATGACTTGTGCCTCGAGAGGGACCGGAGAATTTTTGTCCTGTTTCATCAATTCACTTAAAACTTCCCCGCTTCTTAACTGCTGTTGAGCTTCTTCGGATTGGCCGGAAGATTTCAATTTGGAAATCCTCATCAACTCGCGATACTGCAGGTATTCCAAACGCAAAGGTCCGCTCAATTTTTTAATGGCGGGCCATTGGACCTTACTTCCAACCCGAGAAACCGAAAGGCCTAAGTCAACCGCCGGTTTATGCCCTTCACCGAAAAGAGGAGTACTCAAATAAATCTGTCCATCCGTCATGGAAACAAGATTTGACGAGATATACCCTGTCAAATCCCCTTCGAGAATTTCCACAATCGGCATAAACGTAATCGATCCCGAACCATGGGCCTTGTCTAAGAAAGCAGCCCGTTCAATCATTTTGGAATGCAAATAAAAAATATCTCCCGGATAAGAGTCTCGTCCCGGGGCGCGGCCCAGAAGCAAAGAAATCTCCCGATAACACCACGCATGTTTTGTAAAATCATCAAATCCAATATAAATATCTTTGCCCTGTTTTACATAGAATTCCGCGATGGAACAAGCCACATAGGGAGCTAAGTATTGTTGCCCCGGCGGACAGGATGCGGGCGCAGAAACAATCAAACTATAATCGAAACAATCTTTTTCCTGAAACAATTGAACAACCTTGGCTAACGAAGAACGGGATTTTCCAATACAACAATAAATACAAATGACACCGGTATGCCGCTGATTAATAATCGTATCGGTCACAACAGTCGTTTTTCCCGTCATTTTGTCGCCGAGAATCAATTCGCGCTGACCGAGCCCCACCGGAATCATCTCATCCAAAACTTTGATCCCTGTCTCCAAAGTTTTCCGTAATGGTTCTCGTGAAAGAATTGATGGGGCCTCAATAAAGATAGGCGCCATTTCATCGATTTCCAGCGGCCCTAGACCATCCAAGGTCTCGCCCAAAGGATTAACAATGCGGCCGATAAATTTGTTCCCCACAGGGGTCAGAAAAGGCTCCAAAGAGGCCACGGCCCGATCCCCTGTTTTTAAAGGTTCTGTTTCTTTAACAATCAAGACCTGCGCATCATTTTCATCAAAACCGACAATGATACCCATGGTCCCATAACCGAACTTAATCAATTGACCGTTAATACAATTCTTGAATCCCGTAACAAAAACAATACAACCCCGAATACATTTAACTGTCCCGATTTCTGTATAACGCAAATCAACCATGAATCTTTTCCTCCATGAAAGTGATTATATCATAATGAAATGGCTATTCGACGCCATAAATGATGAATCTTATACAATTTTTAAAACAAAAAGATTATTTTTCTTCTTCAACCTTTTCTTTCGCTTCCGAAATAACTGTCAGGGTTTCTCCGGGCTTAAGCCCCATTTCTTCACCCATTTTCTTCGAACGCTTCCACCATGTGAAGAAATGAATCGTGGTAAAAAAAGCAACAAACGCCATGGTTCCCCAAATAATTTTCCAAGTCAGCGTGATGCTCGGACGTTTACCGAAAACGGCCTTGGCAATAGCGGCGATCCCGCGCAAAGCCTGCAATCGTTGCAAAACATTCTTGACCTTTTTCTTTTCCATTTCCTCCAACTTTTTGGCCTTGACAAAGGCCAAAATCTTTTCTAATTTATCGATATCTTTTTCCGCCCGGCCCAACCGCTCCATATTGCTGCGGTAATTGCCGATATATTTTTTCATATCATCTTTGCTTGCCTTGGTATTAAGAACCCGGTCCAACGTCGTAATAATTCCGTCAAAGATAAAACCGGCATTTCCTTCATATTCACTCCCTTTAATTTCGCCGAAAACTTTTTCGGCCTTTTTGCGGAATTCCTCGACAATATTGACATCGATTTGCCAGATATCACGAATAACGATCTCATAACGTTTCTTCTGTCCCGGATCAAAAGACTCTTCTTTATACAGATACGGTTGCTTTTTCTCATCATCAAAGCGGATATCAAATCCTTGGGCTTCCACGACATCCTCATCTCTGACTTCATAAGGCAAATAATGTTTTTCTTGGACATCCTTCTTTTGAAGAGCTGAAGGATTCTCTACCTCGACGATGAACTTAACATTGTTTGATTTCTTCTCAACGCTACGGGCTGAACGGAAATATTCTGTTGAGAACGCATTTGTACGGATTTCCTCAAGTTGTCCGAGGTAGGCCCGGTATTCTTCAATGCGACGCTCAATATTATCCGAATATTGGGTCTGCTGTTTTACAATATAATCGAGCTTCGAAATCATGTCGTCCCCCAAGATTTTCGAGGCATCAGCATAATCGGTTCGATCTAACAAGTCGACATTTTCTTTAATCTGTGCTTTTAAAATATCGATTTCTTCCTGAGGGATCCGCCATACATCTTTGACCTTAACTTTAATCGTCTTGGTTTCTTTGGAACCCAAAGAAACATTCCCATGAAGATAATACGCCGCCTTATTGATGTCATAATCCAAGACCAATCCTCCAGGATCCACAATATCCTGGGGGTCAAGCTCTTTGGGAAGATAATATTTCACCGGCGTGTCTTTTGGCGTTTCAAGAGCGTTCACGGCAAGAAGATTGATATAGATGTCCGCGTGGGCCATCGTTGCCATGAGCAAAAAGATGGTGCTAAAAAATATTTGTTTTAAGAATTTTCTCATCATCTTATGATTCTGTAACTATTGAAAAAATAATGATTATTCCGCGCTTTCAAACCAAGACTTGATTGAGACTTCTTGCTTCTCAATCGATTCTTTCAAACCTTCAAGTTTCGCACGGATTTCATCCAGTTTGGAATTCATTTTCTTGGGATCAAAGACTTCTTCGTCGGATAATTTTTCAACATCGATGCCTGAACCGCCCATCCCTAACGCCTGGGCTGCTTCATTGATAAAATTCGTCAGGGTATCCAAAACTTCCGTAACAACAGACCCTGCTTCCCCTTGACTTTCCGCAATCACGCCCGTGGCCGTCTTTAAACCATTAAGGGCTTCGGCAAGATTCATCAGTTTATCGTAAATCTTGGCGTTTTTACCTTTCGCTCCAACTTCACTGCGAATACCCTGGGCTTCACCTAAAGCCGCCTCGGCAGAGCTCTTGGCCTTCGTCACCGTTGTTCTGATCGTCTCGAGTTGAGACAAACTACCAAATACGGTGGTCGATGCCACAGTATCTGCGGAGGTCCCAATCAAAGATTCAAGGGTATCAACATAATCTTGGACTTTCTGGAGATCACCGAAAACTGATTCAGTCGTTGAAGAATCGGTGGACGACCCGATATTTTCTTCAACAGTCGTAACCTTTGACAAAATATCTTCAATATTATTCGCTAAGTCAGGTGTCCCGCCGATCGAAGCAACCGCATCAATGATCTCTTGAGCGCGACCAAACAAGGTATTCGAAGACGCGGTATCAGAAGTTGTTCCGATGAGAGAATTCATCGTGTTAGTAACCGAAACAATTGTTGCGACATTATTAACGAGGGTCTGTGCATTGTCCGCTAAATAAGCGAGATCAGTCCAATTGATATTGGCACGGCTCATCGAAGCGATATCACTCCAATTAACGCCTGATGTACTTGAAACACCCATATCAATCCAATTAATTCCGATTCCACTCATATAGGCAATATCGGCCCAGTTGACACCGGCCAAGGTCATCATCCCAACATCATTCCAATTGATTCCCGCATCCGAAAGGGCATCGAGATCTAACCAATTAATACCAGCATCGGAAAGCACATCAATATCGATCCAGTTGATCCCCGCATCACTCAAGGCATCAATATCCAGCCAGTTAATCCCCGTATCCGACAAAACTTCAATGTCAGTCCAATTAATTCCCGAAGTACTCATCTCACTCAGATTGTTCCAATTGATGCCTGCTTGCGTCAAAGAATTGATATCAACCCAATTGATCCCGGTATTGCTCAAACTTTGCATATCCGTCCAATTAATACCGACATCCGACAGAACATCAATATCAATCCAGTTGATTCCTGAATTGGTTAGGGTCCCAATGTCTTCCCAATTAATTCCGCTATCACTCATGGTGTCAATATCAAGCCAATTGACCCCGACATCCGATAAAACATCAATATCTAGCCAATTTATACCGGATGTGGTCATATCACTCATTGAAGTCCAATTGACTCCCGTATCTGACAAGGCATCGACATCTAACCAATTAATTCCTGAGGTTGACATATCCCCAATCGATGTCCAATTGACACCCGCATCCGAGAAGACATCGATATCCATCCAATTAATCCCGGTATTTGACAAGGCATCGAGATCTAACCAATTGATTCCGGTATCGGATAAGGCATCAATGTCGAGCCAATTGATTCCGACGGTTGACATATCGCCAATCGAAATCCAATTCATTCCAATATCTGAAAGGACATCCAAATCTAACCAATTAATCCCCGCATCAGACAAAACATCTAGATCAATCCAATTAATACCAGCATCCGCGAGGACATCAAGATCAATCCAATTAATCCCTGTATCACTCAGGGTATCAATATCTAACCAATTGATGCC
>CAZAPN010000066.1:0-8865 GCA_964487145.1 uncultured Planctomycetales bacterium
TTCAACGGTTTTTCTCTCAGCCCTTTTTTGTCGCGGAAGCTTTCACGGGACTGACGGGGAAATATGTGAAGCTGGAAGACACGAGTAACGGGGTCAAGATGATTGTTGATGGGAAAGTGGATGATCTTCCCGAACAAGCTTTTTATTGGACCGGCCCGATCGAAGAGGCGATTGAACGAGGGCGGGAACTGAATAAAAAACACGCGTAAACTCTTATGGCAAATTTTTTTCAATTGAATATTTATACTCCGGAAAAAACAATTTATGAAGGCCAAGTTTCTATTTTAGATGCCCCGGGTGAGGTCGGGTATCTCGAAGTCTTGGCCCATCACGCGGCGTTTGTGACGAATTTGGTCCCTGGTTTGATTCGATTTAAAGATGAATCAGGAAAAACCGCTGTCATTCGATTGACAGGAAAAGGTTTCTTGGAAGTGATAAAAAATAACGTGACACTCCTCTTGAATCAAGTCGAGTAGGCCTCTCCAGGAGTTTGTTTTAGTCAAAATTATTTTCCTTAAGATTTTTTGAATCTATCTTTGCCCTTATTTGACAAAAGGGGATTTTTGTCTTATAGTGTCAGGGTTTTTATGAATTTCTTAAAGGAGTGAACGGCCATGCAGTTAACAGTCCGAGATGTTTCAAAGCTGTTGAATATTTCAGAAAAGACAGTTTATCGTTTGATTCACCAGAAAAATATGCCGGCTTATCGGATTCACGAGCAGTATCGGTTTAACCGTTCTGAACTTCTCGAGTGGGCAACGGCCCAAAAGATGGCTGTATCTCCGGAAATTTTTCAAGACCCTGATAGGGATGGGGCTGTTTTGTTGAGTATAACCGAGGCGATTAAGACAGGCGGGATCTATCATGGCATTACCGGGCATGACAAAAAAACCGTTTTACGTTCTGTTGTCGACGTTTTGCGGCTTCCTGCTGATTTGGATAAAAATCAGCTCTATGATGTTCTTCTCGCGAGAGAGGAGCTCGGCTCGACGGCTGTTGGGGAGGGGATCGCGATTCCTCATCCTCGCAATCCCATTATTTTGAATGTTTCGCGAGCTATCATTTTTTTATGCTTTATGGAACACCCTATTGATTTTGGTGCTTTAGACGGGCAGCCGGTCCATTGTCTTTTTATTGTCATGAGTTCAACGGTGCGGATGCATTTACAGATTCTGTCACAGATTGCTTTTGCCTTGAAAGATGCACGCTTAAAAGAAACAATCCTGAGTCACGGGTCAGAAGCCGACATTTTGAAAGAACTTGAGCGCGCAGAAAATAATTTTAAAAGTCATTTGTCTGTCAATCAGTCTTAAAGGAAGCGTGTTTTCGATGTATGGATTTTTAGTTGCGGTCGTTCTTTTGCTTTTGAGCGGGATCACGGCCGCCATTTTAAATCGATTTTCGCGTTTATCAACACTCGTGGCTGTTATAGGCTCAGTCCTGGCTTGTTGTTTAGGGTTGGGAGCGGTTGTTCCCGTGATCTTGGGCCAAGGAACTCTGTCTTTTTCTGCAAAATGGCCGGTGTTTTATGGGGCATTAGCGTTAGAGGTCGATCCTTTATCTGCATTTTTTCTCTTACCCATTTTTATTTTATCTGCTTTGGCTGCTCTCTATGGCAGTGAATATCTTAAATCCTGGTTTGGCAAAAAGCCGGTCGGATTAAACTGGTTTTTTTATAACTCATTGGTCGCCAGCATGGTGATGGTCGTGGTGGCGCGCAACGCAATCCTTTTTCTGGCCGCGTGGGAAATCATGTCGATTGCGTCATTTTTTCTGGTGACATTTGAAGACGAGCACCCTTCTTCCCGGCGGGCTGGGTTGATTTATTTGGTCGCAACGCATATCGGGACTGCCTTTTTAATAGTCCTTTTTATTTTGTTGGGACAGCAAAGCGGTTCATTGGATTTTCAGAAATTTGCTTTAACCGATTCTCACTTGGCTTCACTTATTTTTATCTTTGCTGTCATCGGTTTTGGAACCAAAGCCGGTTTTATCCCATTGCATATCTGGCTTCCTGAAGCGCATCCCGCTGCCCCAAGTCATGTTTCCGCGCTCATGTCCGGTGTCATGATCAAAACAGGAATCTATGGTCTTGTCAGGATTTTAACCTTTTTAGGATTTCCTCTTGTTTGGTGGGGAGGACTTCTTATTGCCATTGGATTGGTTTCGGGGATTTTAGGAGTTTTGTTCGCCTTAGCCCAGCATGATATCAAACGGTTGTTGGCATACCATAGTGTTGAAAATATCGGGATCATCACGTTTGGTTTGGGATTGGGGCTTTTGGGCGTATCATTGAAATTGCCTTTGTTAATCGTTTTTGGATTCCTGGGCGGATTATTACATGTCCTTAATCACGCTTTTTTTAAAGGATTGCTTTTCTTGGGGGCCGGGGCGATTGCTCATTCGACCGGCACCAGAGAAATCGATCATTTGGGTGGACTCATAAAACGCATGCCGGTGACAGCATTAACTTTTTTGATAGGCTCTGTTGCTATCTCCGGGATTCCCCCTCTTAACGGTTTTGTGAGTGAATTCCTGATTTATTTTGGGGCGTTTAAAGGGATTTCTTCGGGGCCTGTCACCTGCTGGCTAGGATTAAGTATTATTGCAGGACTTGCCATGATCGGCGGTTTGGCCGCGGCCTGTTTTACCAAAGCATTTGGAATTATCTTTTTAGGAGAACCGCGAAGCGGCCATGCACAACAGGCCCATGAGGTCGGCTGGGCGATGCGTCTGCCGATGATTCTTTTGAGTTTGTTTTGTGTGATTATCGGATTTTTTGCCCCCGTTGTCTTGATTCTTTTTCAACGGATATTGCCTCTTTTGACAAACTGGCCGTACGATCTTCTTCTTATTGAATATTATGAGGTCCTTGCCCCCTTAACGGCGATCATGATTTTTGCCTTTATTTTTTCTGGCTTTTTATTTTTTCTCATGGGTATCCGGTTTGTCCTTCTCTCTCATCGGACAATAGAAAAGACTGTGACTTGGGATTGCGGTTATGCCGATCCTTCCCCCCGGATGCAGTATACGTCGTCGTCTTTTGCTCAACCGATTACCGGGACATTTCAGTTGTTGTTGCGGACAAGCCGGCGCCTGTCTATGTCCTCGGATATTTTTCCTCAACAAGCTTCTTGGACTACGAAAACGGCAGATCTTTTTCACAAGAGTTTTTATGCACCTTTTTATGAAAAATTCACTCGACATTTGTTGAAATTGCGTTGGTTCCAGCATGGGCGGTTGCAGTTTTATATCCTTTATATTTTAGTGACGTTGCTTGTTCTGATTGTCTGGAAATTGAGGTAAATGATGGAAAAGTTATCGATTATTTATTTTTTCATGGCTTTGTTGGTTTCGCCTTTGTTGTTCGGCATCATTAACCGGACAAAGGCATTTTTTGCCGGGCGCCAAGGACAGCCGGTGTTGCAGCTTTATTATGATTTGTTTAAATTGTTTCATAAATCCGCTGTGTATAGCCGCACGACGAGTTGGATCTTCCGTTTAGGCCCCTTGGTGGGTTTGTCGGCCGTTGTTCTTTCCACCGTTTTTATTTCTTTCGGCGGGACGAAATCTCTTTATTCCTTTGATGGGGATTTAATTTTGTTTATTTATTTTTTTGGATTGATGCGTTTTTTTACGGTTTTAGCGGCGTTGGATACCGGTTCAAGTTTTGAAGGAATGGGCGCAAGCCGGGAGGTTCAGTTTTCAGTCTTCGCCGAGCCGGCTTTATTTTTAGGCTTAGCGGCCTTGGTCCTTCAGACAGGGCAAACGTCTTTATCCGGAATATATCAATCGATGAGTATGGAAACATGGCAACATGCCGGGCCGGTCTTAGGTTTAGTTGCGGTGGTTTTTTTCATCGTATTTCTCACGGAAAACTGCCGTATCCCTATCGATGATCCCAATACCCATTTGGAGTTGACGATGATTCATGAAGTGATGGTGTTGGATCATGGCGGAGTTGATTTGGGTTTTATTTTATATAGCGCGGCTTTAAAATTTTGGCTTTTAGGTTCTTTGTTGGTCGGATTGGTCGTTCCGATTCGTAGCGGCCATTTTTGGCTCGATGGGGGAAGTTTCCTTTTAGGAATGGTGGGATTGGCTGTTTTGTTGGGAATCGTTGAATCGGTGATGGCGCGGTTGAGGTTATTGAAAATTCCGCATTTACTGATCGGGGCAATGGCCATATCCATTTTGGCGTTAATTTTTCAAATGAGGTAAATGATGCACGAGTGGATTGATATTTTTTTGATGGGATTGGTTTTGTTAAACTTGTTATTATTGTCTTCGAGCCGGATTTCCGCCTGTATCCGCATTGTGGCTTTTCACGGGATTCTGGTCGGGGCATTGCCTTTGGTTGTTCATGGGGACTCTTGGCCGATACGTTTGATCCTTTTTTCGGCGGTGACCATTCTGTTGAAAGGATTTATTTTCCCGCAGCTCCTTTATCGGGCGCTTCGGGAGGCGAATGTTCAGCGGGAGGTGGAGCCTTTGGTCGGATATGCGGGCTCGATGATCATCGGGATCTTAAGTTTAATCATTTCATTCTGGGTGAGTTTGAAATTGCCAATGCCGAAGGAAGGTCTTTCTTCTTGGGTCGTCCCGGTTTCTTTTTCGACGATTTTTATCGGTTTATTTGTAATTGTTAGCCGCGTCAAAGCGTTAACCCAGGTTCTGGGATATTTAGTGATGGAAAACGGGATTTATGTCTTTGGTGTGGCCTTGCTTTTGGAACAGCCCGTCATTGTTGAGCTCGCCATTTTATTGGATGTTTTTGTCGCGGTTTTTGTCATGGGCATCGCGATTTTTCATATCAGCCGCGAGTTTGACCATATGGATACACAACAGTTGTCCGAACTGAAAGATACACAGATGACTCAACCTAAAGGGAATTTATGATTGCCGCCTTATTTTTCATCCCGGCGACGGCCGGGTTATTAGCGTTTATCCTTCGGTCCGATGTCCTTCGGCGATGGCTTTTGGTTTTAACGGCTCTTGGGCATTTGACTCTGTCGTTGAGGGTTTGGTTTGTCCCTAGCGAACCATTTTTAAACGGCTGGTTTTCCATTGATGCTTTATCTAAAATTTTTCTGACTATCACAAGTGTCCTTTTTTGCGCAGCAACTTTTTATGGGGTCGGGTATCTTGCCAGAGAATCCCGGCAAACAAAAAGTGATTTGGACGAAGAGGGGTTTTTTAATAATGCGCCGGAAGCTGTTTTTACGGGATGTTTACTTTTCTTCTTGGCAACGATGACGCTTGTTTTGGTGAGCCGACATTTTGGGATCCTTTGGGTCGGCATGGAATTGACCACCTTGGTGAGTGCCCCATTGATTTATTTCCATCGGCATCAGCGTTCCTTGGAAGCCACCTGGAAATATCTTTTGATTTGTTCGGTGGGAATAGCCTTGGCTTTGCTGGGAAATTTATTTTTGGCCATGGCGGGTTCTTCGCAGAATTCGATTTTGTTATTGGATGAATCAATGAAATATGCCAAGGGTTTTAATTTCCCGTGGCTTAAGGCCGCGTTCATTTTCTTTTTCGTCGGATATGGCACGAAGATGGGATTGGCCCCGTTCCATACTTGGCTTCCGGATGCCCATAGTGAAGCACCGTCGGTTGTTTCGGCCCTTTTGTCAGGGGCGTTGCTGAATTGTGCTTTCTTGGGGCTCTTGCGCAGTTTCCAGGTCTGTGCCGCTGCGGGAATCGGAAATTTTTGCCAGGAACTTTTTCTGGTTTTTGGACTTTTGTCCATGATCTTTGCTGCTTTGTTTATCCTTCGCCAAGCGGATTATAAACGGATGTTGGCATATTCGAGCATTGAGCATATGGGAATCGCCGCTTTAGGGATAGGTTTAGGCGGAAGCGCCATTGTCGGGTCACTTTTCCATGTGATCAATCATTCTTTGACAAAAGCATTGCTCTTTTTTGTGGCGGGGAATATTCTTTCGGTTTATAAAACAAAATCTGTATTGGCAGTTTCTGGCGTCTTAAGAATTTTACCGAAATCTGGGATGCTGTGGTTGGTCGGATTTTTTGCGATTACAGGGACCCCTCCATTTAGTGTTTTTTTTAGCAAAATTGTGATTTTAAAAGCGGCTTTAGATTTGGGACATCCGGTTGTTGCGGCGATTTTCTTAGGCGTCTTAGCGGTTATTTTTTTAAGTATGGCGATGATATTCTTACGAATGGCTCAAGGTGAGCCGCCCCTGGGAATGGGAGGGACGGCTGTCAAAGAAACAGCAAGCGCTGTTTGGCCACCGTTTGTTTTTTGTCTTTTCATGTTTTTGTTGGGAATTTATTTGCCAACATTTCTGAGGCAGGCCCTTGAGCAGGCCGCTTTACTTTTGGAGGGATTTTGATGTCAGCTTTATTAGGATTAACCGTTCATAATGGCCAAAGTGTTCTTTTAAACGATATTCCCAATGTGACGATTGAGAAATTCCGTCTAAAAGTTGTTGAGCGCGTTCAGCAAGGGGAAAGAATTGTCGCTTTGTTTGGCAATCCCGAGTCAAGTGAAGTTGTTAGGCTTTTTGTTGTTTTGGCGAATGACAAACAAGGGACCCTATCAATTTTCTCGACGGATGTGAAAGATGTTTATCCCGCCTTGACCCCGGATTGTCCCCAGGCCCATTGGTTCGAACGGGAAATCGCGGAACAAATGGGGATTGTCCCTCAGGGGCATCCTTGGCTTAAACCGATCCGTTTTCATCATTCCTATCGACAGGGAAAAGATGCCTGGGGAAGAAAAGAAGGAGAGTCCATCATCCCTTCTGTCACCAATTTTTTTCAGGTCGAAGGAGAAGAGATTCATGAGGTCGCGGTGGGGCCGGTGCACGCCGGGATTATTGAGCCCGGGCATTTTCGTTTTCAGTGTCATGGAGAAAATGTTTTTCATTTGGAAATTTCGCTGGGTTATCAGCATCGCGGGATCGAAAAGGCGTTGATGGGTGGGCCAAATTCGCGGACGGTTCACTATATGGAAACGTTAGCCGGAGATACAACCATCGGTCACACTTTGGCCTATTCGCAGGCTTTGGAATCATTATCTTCTTGTCAAATTTCTATGCGGGCTCAGGTTTTACGCGGGGTTGCCCTTGAGTTAGAACGATTAGCGAATCATACGGGTGATTTAGGTGCCTTGGCCAATGATGTCGGATATTTGCCGACAGCGTCTTATTGTGGACGTTTACGCGGGGATTTTTTAAATATGACAGCGCTTCTTTGCGGAAATCGGTTTGGACGTGATATGGTCCGTCCTGGTGGATTTGTTTTTGATGTGGATCATCATTTGGTGAGTGAATTATTGAAACGTCTGGAAAAAACCTATGACGATGTTAAGAATGCCGTGGATCTTTTATGGGTAACCCCATCGGTTGTCGACCGTTTTGAGGAGACGGGGAAGATAACGACACCTTGGGCTAACGACTTGGGACTTGTCGGAGTCGCAGCACGCGCTTGCGGAATAGAACGCGATGTCCGGTTCGATTTCCCGTCGGGCATTTATCGCCTGACGCAAATCCCTGTTTCGAGTTGTTTAAACGGGGATGTTTTTGCACGGGCTTTTGTCCGTTTCCTCGAGATTGAACGGTCAGTTGAATTTATTAGAGAACAATTAAAGGTCCTTCCTGAAGGGCCGGTTTCAAGAAAGATCGATTCGCTCAAAGCCAATGCGTTTATTGTTTCTCTGCAAGAAGGATGGAGAGGGGAGATCTGTCATGTGGCGTTAACGGATGACCGGGGACATTTTTCCCGTTACAAAGTGATTGACCCTTCGTTTCATAATTGGATGGGGTTGGCGATGGCTTTACGTCATGAACAGATTTCAAATTTCCCCTTATGCAATAAAAGTTTTAACCTTTCTTACTGCGGTCATGATTTATAATTTATAAAAGGATATTGATATGTGGAAAGTGTTATATTCCCGATTGAAACAGGGATTCAGGACCGTCCCTTTCCCGTCGAAACCACCCGTTTTGCCGGAAAGATTTCGAGGGGTCCCTGTCATCAATTCGGCCTTGTGCGGTCACGGTTGTCATGCCTGTGTCCAAGGTTGCCCGACAGGGGCTATCCAGGTCGACACCCATGGCTTTCACATGGATTTAGGGAAATGTCTTTTTTGTGTTGACTGCCAAGGAGAATGTCCTAAAGGTGCGATTCATTTTTCCAAAGATTATCGTCTGTCTGGGCGGAACAAAAAAGATTTGATTATTGGACCTGGAAAGACCTTGCCTCCGGTTCATCCCTTAGATGAAAAACTGCGGAAAATTTTGGGCCGTTCTTTGCGTCTGCGACAGGTCAGCGCAGGGGGGTGCAACGCCTGCGAATCGGACGTCAATGTCCTTAATACAGTTGTTTTTGATTTGGGACGATTTGGAATTCAGTTTGTCGCCTCTCCCCGCCATGCCGACGGGTTGTTGATTACAGGTCCTGTGACTGAGAATATGACCCTGGCGCTTAAGAAAACTTATGATGCCATTCCTTCCCCCAAGATTGTGATTGCCGTCGGGGTTTGTGCGATTTCAGGAGGCCCTTATGTCAATCATTCGCAGGTCCGGCAGGGGGCTGACCGTATCGTCCCGGTGGATTTGTATGTTCCGGGATGCCCGCCGCATCCCATCACCATCCTTGATGGGATTTTACAATTGTTGGGCAAGACAAAACCCCACGATTAAAAAAGTAAAAATCGACCTTGACATAATGGTTTTTGTCATTTATATTTTAGGTGTCTTATTGTTAAGCATATTAACTATTAGGGAGGTTAAAGATGACGCCGATACCCTTACCCCAATTTGCCCATAAGCTTTCAGAGATTTTACCGGTTCTCATGAAAGAATTTTTGAGCCGCCAAGTCAGTGAGATGCG
>CAZAPN010000067.1:0-8861 GCA_964487145.1 uncultured Planctomycetales bacterium
GACCTATTTGCGGATTCTCTCGGAAATTCGGGTTTCTCTTCTTGAAGGGAAAAATCCAGGATAAGTTTATCCGCCTTCGCAGAAAACCCCGCCTTTAGGCGGGGATGAATGCGAAAAAAAGGCGGCTGCTTCGGCGGATTCCGCCCTAAAAGGAAAGCCTTTTTAACTTCAGGGCGGATAACTCTACGAAGCTCAAACAGGAAAGTATTTGAGCGTAGTAGGGTAATACAGAAAGGAACCACGGGCTTGCCCGTGGGGCTCCATTTATGAAACGAATTTTATTAGCATTTATGTTTCTCACGGTATTTTTGATTTCGAGCGGTTCTGCCCAAGACTTGACTTTAACTCTTGAGGAGGCTGTTCAGTTGGCTTTGCGGGATAATCGGGATATTCTTTTGAAATTTCAGGATATTGAGAAAGCGAAAAAGAAAATCTCCGAAAGCGAGTCTGGGTTATTTCCGTCCCTGACTGTTTCCGGTGGGCCTTCCGCAACGATTGGGCTTTATAGTGATTCCCTGAATCAAACCGCAGGCCAGATTTCCGCGAAGCAATACCTATATAAGGGCGGTAAAACGGTGAACTCCATCGAGCAGAGCAAAGAAAAATTAAATGTTTCCAAAGCCCTGTTGGATAAATCTAAATTGGAAGTGGTTCAGAAAGTGAAGAGAGCTTTTTATACGTTATTATTGGTCGATGATTTTGTTGATCTTAATCAGCAAATTCTCGATAACACCCAAAGGCATCTTGACATGCTTCAAGCGCGTTATGACAAGGGCCAAGCTTCTGAGTTGGAAATCCTTAAGATTAAAGAATCCCTCGCGAGTGTCCAAAAAGCTCACACGGAATCATTGGGACAATTGGAAGCGACCCAGAGTTTATTAGCCAATTTGCTTTATATTGAAGAAGGGACCGCCATCAAGCCCCAGGGAGAATTTATTTATGATCCCAAAGATTTTGTTTATGAGCAGGCGTTTCTTGAAGCGGTCAAATCCCGGCCAGAAATCCGTCAGTATGAAGCGCAGGAAAGGGCGGATAAAAAATCCATTGAAATCACAAAAGCCGATAACCGTCCCAGCGTTTATGCGTCATGGGATTATTATGGCCGCTCTCATTTAACCGGCACGACCACGGAAAATTGGAATGATTATAATGTTGTCGGAGTCACCGTTTCGTGGCCGATCTTTGACGGTTGGCTCACAAAGGCTAAGTTAGATCAAGCGATTGTTGATCTCAAAGAGACACAATTGACCAAAGAAAAAGTGATGAAAGACATCGCCCTTGAACTGAGAAATGCTTATGTTGGGTTGCGTAATGCGGTCGCCCAAGTTAAAGCCAGCGAATCTGATTATGCCTTTTATCAGGCGAGTCTTCAGAATATTCAAGAAAAATATCAAAAAGGGATTGCGAGTCGTTTGGATTTGGAAGATGCTGTTTTAAGCAGGGATGTTTCAGTCTTTAATAAAAATCAATCGGTTTATAATTACCTTGTTTCAAAAACTGATTTTGACAAAGCCACAGGAGGCATGTAATGTTTACTCCGTCAAGAAAAATACTTACGATATCTACTCTTTTGTTCGCCACATTTTTTTGTTTGACCGGCTGCGAGAAGAATCAGCCTTTGAAACAGTCCGCCCCTGAAATCATTCCGGTGAAAGTTGTTAATCTTGAACCGAGAACGATTCGACAAACGATAGAATATGTTGGAAACATTAAAGCCCAGGATGAGGTGCAGATTTATCCTAAAGTGAGTGGGAAGATCATCGAAAAAGTCAAAGAAGAAGGCAGCTCTGTGACAAAAGGGGATGTGATTGCTTACATTGACCGTGATGAGGTCGGGTTAAAATTCGAAAAGGCCCCGGTCGAAAGTCCCCTGACCGGCATTATGGGACGCGTTTATGTCGATATCGGGACTCATGTCACCGTGCAAACACCGGTCGCACTTGTTGTGAACATGGATAAAGTCAAAATCGATCTGGATTTACCTGAAAAATATTTGCCCCAGATTTCTCTCGGCCAGCAAGCCAGGATTTTGGTGGATGCCTATCCAGATCAGGAGTTCACGGGGCGTATTGCCAAAATCAGTCCTGTCTTGGATTTGTCGACACGCAGTGCCCCCGTTGAAATCATGTTAGATAATCCGAAGCATGAATTGAAGTCTGGGATGTTTGCCCGTTTAAAAATTGTCCTGGAAGAACATAAAGATGCCGTTGTGGTTATCAAAGAAGCCATTATCGGGCAAGACCCCGATACTTCGATTTATATCGTTCAAGACAAAAAAGCTGTTAAGAAGAAAATAACTTTAGGTCTCCGTGAGGGTCCGAATTATGAGGTTTTAAGCGGATTGAATTTCGGGGACAAGATTGTGATCATGGGGCAACAAAGACTTTTTGATGGGGCTTTGGTTTCTCCGGAGGAATAAACGATGAGTCTTCCTGAATTTGGTGTTAAAAGGCCGGTGACAAATTTGATGATTTTTTCCGTCATCATCGTCTTGGCTTTATATAGTATTGGCCGCATGGGCGTTGACCAATTTCCTAAAATTGAGCCTCCGATGATCACTGTGATTTCCACTTATCCGGGGGCAGACCCCGAAGAAGTCGAAATGAAAGTGACGGAACCTCTCGAAAATCAATTGGGGACGCTGCCGGGGTTGGAAAAAATCACGTCAACCTCCTCCGAAGGGTCTTCTGTTATCGTTCTTAAATTCATGTGGGGGACCAATCTCGATGAAGCTTCCAATGATATCCGTGATCGGATTGAATTAGCCAAACGATACCTGCCTGATATTCCCGATGAGATGGACAATCCCTTCATTTTTAAATTCAATACGTCCAACATCCCTATCCTTTTTATCGGCGTGACAGCGGATGAGTCCTATGCCGGGCTTTATGATTTGATTGATCAGAATGTCTGCGATGCTTTGCGTCAGCTCCCGGGGGTTGGAACAGTTCAGATTCAAGGAGGAGGACTCCAGAGGCAAATCAATATTTTGATCGATCGTCAACGGCTGGAAAGTTATGGGATGTCGATTTTGGATATTCAAAATGCGTTAGCAACAGAGAATATTTCTCAGCCGGTGGGGAACCTGAAGACGGGCTTGAGTGATTATCTTATGCGTTTGCCCGGAGAATTTGCCAGACCCGAAGAAATTAATTTGGTTATTTTAGGGAAGAAAGATGGTCGGATTGTTTATTTGAAAGATGTGGCCCGCATTGAAGACAGTTTTAAAGAAGTCACCGTCAAGGTCCGGATTAACCGAAATCCCGGGCTGATGCTGATGATTCAAAAACAAAGCGGGACCAACACGGTCCAGGTCGCAGAGCGCCTCAAGAAAAGATTGAAAGAATTAGAGCGGAATCTCCCGAAGGACGTAAAGATGTATACCATTTTTGACAATTCGAAAGATATCATCGATTCCCTCGAAAATTTGACGTCCTCTTTGAAGATTTCGATTTTTCTCGTCATTTTTGTTGTGTGGTTTTTCTTAAGGCAATTTTTGCCCAGTCTCATTATTGCTTTGACGATTCCCTTTTCTTTGCTGATTAGTTTCATTTATTTATTTTTGAGCGGCAAGGCCATTAATGTGATTAGTCTTTCTTCTTTAGCCATCGCCTCCGGGATGGTTGTCGATAATGTTATTGTTATTATCGATAATATCCACCGGAGGTTGGAGAGGGGCTTTCGTCCCCAAGAGGCCGCCATTTTCGGGGCCAAGGAAATGTTTTTAGCTGTTATGGCGTCTGCCGGAACGACTGTGGTTGTTTTTGTCCCGATGCTATTTATCCCGGGGGTTGTTGGGATTATGTTTGGAGAGTTGGCCGCTGTCATCATTGTGACGATCACTGCGTCACTTTTTACGGCAACTACGTTTAGTCCGATGTTGGCATCCAAATGGATGAAAACAAAAACTCAAGACCAAGGAAATTCAGCATTCTCAAAATTTTATAAAATATCTGAACATTGGTTTACGTCTTGGGAAAATTTTTATTCCAAAGCATTGGCTTGGTCTTTGCGACATAAAAAAGTTGTTGTTTTTGGGTTTACGATCGCTTTTTTCTTAAGCCTGTTGTTAATTCCTTTTGTCGGCAATGAATTCGCTCCCGAAGAGGATTCGGGAGATGTTCGGGTTACGGCGTATCTGGCGGTTGGGACTCGATTCGAAGAAAGCGACAAGGTGGCCCATCGCATCGAAGAGATTATCCAAAAAGAAGTTCCTGAAGCGCGTTTTTATTATGCCCGTTCTGGTCAAGTTCCCGGGATGGGGCGGGGGATGGGACAAACTTCCGGAAATAATATTGTGACCGCCGGGGCGAAACTTGTTTCTAAAACCGAGAGAAAACGTTCCGTGAAAGAAATCGGCCAATTAATGAGGACGGAAATCAAGAAGATTCCGGGCATCCTGAAAACAGATGTCATGACCGGAAATCCGATTGGGCGGCTTATCACCGGAGGGGCAGGCAAGTCAATTCAATTGGAAATTATCGGAAATTCTTTTGAGGAGACCGATGCTTTAGCCAATCGAATCAAAACGATCATGGAAAGTGTCCCCGGCACGGTCGATGTGAGTATTTCCCGGGAGATGAAACGGCCTGAACTTCAAATTGAAATCGACCGAGAAAAGGCTTCCATTCTTGGATTGAACATGAATACAATCGCGTCAACTGTTAAAACTTATATTACCGGTTCGACCGCGAGCAAATATCGTGAAAAGGGACAAACCTATGATATCTTTGTGAGACTCGAAGAATCTTCCCGGAGCAATTTGGAAGATATTCAGAATCTTTCCATCGTTTCCCCTTATAGCCAAAAATCCATTAAGCTTTCCAATATTGCAAGGATCATTGAAGATAGTGGGCCTGAAGAAATAGAACGCAAGAACCGTGAAAGGGTTGTCCGCGTGGAATGCAATGCGTATAAACGTTCCAGCGGGAAAATTGTTGAAGATATCAAAGCGGAGTTAAGGAAAGTTACGATTCCTTCTGACATCATGGTGAGCTTCGGAGGGGAGGCCGAAGAACAAAAGAAAGCTTTCAAAGATTTGACGCTTCTTTTGATCTTAGGAATTGTTATGGTTTACATGGTCATGGCGGCCCAGTTTGAGTCGCTTGTGGATCCATTCATTGTTATGTTTGCTGTGCCTTTTACTTTTATCGGCGTTATTTTGAGTTTCTTATTAACGGGGACAACATTAAGCATCATCAGTTTTCTGGGGATTGTCATGCTCATGGGAATCGTTGTCAATAACGCGATTGTTCTTGTTAGCTATATTAATATTTTAAGGGCGAGAGGATATTCGATGATGGAAGCTGTGACCCAGGGGGGGAAAGCCCGTTTGCGTCCTATTTTGATGACAACCATTACGACTCTCGTCGGGCTTTTACCGCTGGCCTTATCGCGAGGAGAAGGTTCCGAAACTTGGCAGCCGTTAGGGATCACGATGATGGGAGGGCTTATGGTTTCAGCGATGATTACCCTTTTGTTTGTCCCCACCATGTATGCGGTTTTTGAGTCTAAGATTCGAAGAAATGGAACAAAAAATAAGATTGCTTCGTCACCGCAATCATCATGAGGAGTTTTCACCATGAGTGAAATTATGAAAATGGTTTTGGTTGTTTATAACGAGGCCGTTGATATGGAAGTCATGGAGGCGGTCGGCAAATGCGGGATAAAGAATTATACTAAAGGCATGAATGTGTTTGGGAAAGGGACTACATCAGGAACTCATTTGGGTGATGATATCTGGCCAGGACGAAATAATCTGCTTTATATGGCTTGTCCGCCCAAAGAAGCCTCTCAACTGATTTTAGCGGTTAAAGAATTAAGGAAGAAATTGGGCAAAGAAGGGGTCAAGGCGTTTTTGATGCCATTGGAAGATTTGACTTAAGTCTATTCTTGGCAGATTTTTAAAAATTTTTAAGGCAATAATTTTTGTTGACAAAAATACTTTTTTAATGCATACTTGAGCAAGTATAAATATAGTAAATAGTAAATAAAGGGTAAGAAATTTGTGCCGCAAGGATAAAGAGTATTATCTTGCGGCTTTTTTCTTAAGACCTTGAATGCAAGTTTGAGGACCATTATTTACTAAATTTGGTGAGAAAGGAGGTAGTAAATAATGGAACAAGGTAAAGTAAAGTGGTTCAATAACCAAAAAGGTTATGGTTTCATTACCCCTGATTCTGGTGCTAGAGATCTTTTCGTGCATCATACAGCCATCCAGGGAACAGGTTTTAAATCTCTGAATGAGGGTGATGCCGTTTCGTTTGACGTGACGACAGGTCCCAAAGGGGATCAAGCCATCAATGTCGTGAAGAAGTAAGATGTTGATGTAAAAAAGGGGCCCCCCGCCTACGGCGGGGGGCCCCTTTTTTTTGTTTAAAATTTCCGTATTCCTCTTTTATTCGCGATAAGAAAGAAGAACCGGACCTGAATTCAATTCGCCTCGTGCCGGATGTTCTCATTTGAAATTCCGTTGAACATTCAAAATCGTTATGATAATATAATGGCCATATTTTAGACTTTAACTTATTTACAGAAAGGACGGTTTTAATGGCAGCCCTTCATTTGTCAGATGCAAATTTCGAATCAGAGGTTATCAAATCCAGTATTCCCGTTTTGGTCGATTTTTGGGCCGAATGGTGCGGGCCCTGCCGAATGGTCGCCCCGATCATCGATGAAATCGCCCAAGAAATGAACGGGAAAATCAAAGTGGGGAAGGTCAATGTGGATGAGGCTCAAAGCTTAGCTATGCGTTATGGCATTATGTCGATTCCAACCATAATTATTTTTAAAGAGGGGACCCCTGCCACCCAAGTGATTGGAGCCGTTGCTAAGAAGCAGTTATTAGATAAGATTCACCAGACAATTTAAAGGATTTAACGAAATGCTTATTACCGTTTGTAAATCAAAAATTGGTCATGCCAAGGTCACCGCTGCCGAACTTTATTATGAAGGAAGCATCACCATTGACCAGAAGATCATTGATGCCGTCGGAATCCTCCCTTATGAGAAAGTCGAAGTGTTAAATGTCAATAACGGGTCTCGGATCGAAACATATGTGATTAGCGGTAAACCCGGATCGGGCGAAATTTGCCTGAATGGTCCGGCCGCCCGATTTGGCTGCAAGGGAGACCCCCTGATCATTTTAAGTTATTGCCTTGTCGATGAAAAAGAAGCGAAGCAGATCAAAATGAAAGTGGTTCATCTCGATGCCAATAACAAAATTAAAAATTAGAGTCGACGGAGACCCCTGTCTGCGCAGAAAATCACAGCCTGTCAAAGAAGTCGGCCCGGCGGAGCGGATATTGATTGAAGCCATGA
The DNA here is from genome assembly GCA_964487145.1 of uncultured Planctomycetales bacterium. Taxonomy (GTDB): domain Bacteria; phylum Omnitrophota; class Gorgyraeia; order Zapsychrales; family CAZAPN01; genus CAZAPN01. Next base: position 7,321 of record CAZAPN010000067.1, read on the forward strand.
TCCAAACCATGTATGAAGGCAAAGGGATCGGCTTAGCAGCCCCTCAAGTCGGAATCAATGATCGGATTATTGTTGTGGATATCGGAGAAGGGCCGGTAGCGTTGATTAATCCCGAAATCCTTCGTAAATCCGGTTCGGATGTTATGGAGGAAGGGTGCTTGAGCGTTCCGGGTGTTGAGATTAAAGTCAAACGTCCTCTGAAGATTTTTGTTTCGTATCGCAATCAAAATAATGAAATGGTCAAACAAGAGTTCTCGGATCTCATGGCCCGGGTTATCTTGCATGAAACGGACCACTTAAACGGTAAGCTCATTACGGATTACGCCAGTTTGCGTGAAAAGTTTAAATTCCGCAAACAGCTCAAAGCGCTTCATGAGATGAGTCGGAGTAATTGAGGACTCAGTCCACGGTCGACGATCCACAGTCGACAGATTGTGGGCCATGGACTGTGGACCGTTGACTGTGGACTATGATCATATTTGAGTCTGCGGAATTCAATAAACCATGACACCCTATGGCCCAAACACAAACTTTACCTCCCTGGTTAAAACGCCCCATTCCTGCTCTCGATGCCATTGAAAAAGTTAAATCTTTTTGTAAACAAGCGCAACTCCATACTGTTTGTGAAGAAGCCCGTTGTCCTAACCTCGGAGAATGTTGGCAATCGGGTGTTGCCACCTTTTTGATTCTAGGACATATTTGCACAAGGAGTTGTCGGTTTTGTGCGGTCCAAACAGGAATTCCTCATGGGATAAATTGGAACGAATCCGACGAAGTCGCTTCGGCGGTAGAGGGCATGAATTTGAATTACGTTGTTGTGACATCTGTGACCCGAGATGATCTTTCGGATGGTGGTGCCGAGCAATTTGCTTTAACGATTCTTAAAATCAAAGAACGCTGTCCTCAAACAAAAGTAGAAGTTCTCATCCCGGATTTTTTAGGAAATGAAGAAAATCTCAAAATAGTTGTTGAGGCAAAGCCGGATGTCGTCAGCCATAATCTTGAGACGGTTGAACGTTTGTCTCCTGTGATTCGTCCTCAGGCGGATTTCCAACGATCGCTGGCCGTCTTGAGAACATTAAAAAAAATGAACAACGGTTTTTTTGTAAAATCAGGCTTAATGGTTGGGTTAGGTGAGACGGACCAAGAGATTTATCAAACGATAGAATCTCTTTATGAATGCGGTTGCGATATTTTAACCATTGGCCAATACCTTCGGCCTACTCAGACAGATCGGCATGTTCCTGTCGATCGTTTTGTTTCGCCGAGAAGTTTTGAGGGTTTCCGAGAATTCGGTCTCCGTCTAGGATTTAAAAATGTGGTCAGCGCTCCTTTGGTGCGCAGTTCTTTTTTGGCTGAAGAGGGATATCAAACTGCCTTGTTTAAAAATTGAAGGGACTCCTATGAAACAGTTGGGCAAGAATCTTTTATCGTTTCTGTTAAAGTTCGGGATCAGCGCGGCACTTTTGATTTATCTTTTTTCGAAAATCGACGTGAAGAATTTTGTTTCGATCCTTAAGACCGTTGATTTGAATTACATT
>CAZAPN010000068.1:0-8768 GCA_964487145.1 uncultured Planctomycetales bacterium
CAGGGGAAGATTCCTCCGAACATGGTCAACGGATAAAAATGCCAAGTGTCGCTTTTGGGGTGTTCCGCATCAAAGATGCGTCGAATATGGACATTAAAAACATATTCATCAATGAATTCCTTCCCGAAAAGTCGATAGATATAAATATGCCAAGGAACCGCGATCAACAGAAAAAGGATCATTCCCCAGAAAAATGTGTATGATTTAATGAATTTTAGATCTTTGCGGTAAAAAAGATGTGCCAGAACAACAAGCCCAGGCAAAAGCAATCCTAAAACTCCTTTGGCCAAGACTGCTAACGCAGAAAAAATAAAACAAACAATAATCCCAACATTTTTCCATTTTGAGTTTGTGTACCCCAGATAAAAGAAAGCCAAAGAAATTACAACTAAAATGGAGAAGACCATATCGGTCAAAACAGCCCGTGACAAAGCTAAATAAATAAAGCTCGAGGACAAGATGAGCCCTGAAAAAAAAGCCACTCGCTTATTCTGAAACAGCATAAACGCAAGCCAATACGTGGTTATGACACCAAGTATTCCAAAAAAGCTGGGCCAGAAACGCGCCACAAAAGGGGAAACACCAAATTCTTTGATTGCACCTGCTAACAACCAATAAAACAAAATCGGTTTTTCAAATTGCGGTCCATCAAAAATATAAGGGACAAGCCAGCTTTTGTGTTGAATCATTTCCTTGGCCGCTTGAACATAGAAGACTTCATCAGGATGCGTCAGGCTTACGATACCGTTGCCGAACATAAGAAAAAAATAGCTCAATACCAAAAGAATCAAAATAAATCGAGTGTGTCCCTCTTTGCTGAAAAAATTATGATCCATGTAAAAGCTCCTCAATCGTTACAAATTCATAACCCCGTTCTTTTAATTCCTTAACAAGCAAAGGAATCGCCGCCACCGTCTCTTGGCGATTGCCTCCCTCCGGTTCGACGACACCCCCACTATCATGAAAAAGTAAAATGTCTCCATTTCGAATATGCCTCAGGAGATAACGGACAATATGATGATGATCAAACGTGACCCAATCTTTTGAATTCAATGACCATAACACGACTTCATACCCTAAACCTTTAATTTTTAATTTCTCTTTTATTCCGAGCATGGCCTTGGGCGGACGGAAATACTTTGTTGTCTGCCCGGTCACTTCTCGAATCACAATCTCGGTATATTTAATATCAGCTTCCAATTCATTGGGCGTATAATAAACAATCACGCTATGGGCAAAACCGTGATTAGCAATCAAATGTCCTTCTAGGGCCACTTGCCGAGCGACCTCCGGGTATTTCTCGACATGATGCCCAATCATAAAAAAGGTCGCTTTTATCCTTGCTTTTTTTAGTTCAAGCAGAATCTGGGGTGTCCAAATAGGTGAAGGCCCATCATCAAAGGTCAGGGCGACCTTTTTTCCCGCTCGTTTAACCCGATAGATCGTTCCTTTTCTTGTGAGCAACGCCTGATCAAAAAAGATAAAAAAACAAGTAATCAGCAGGCTTGCTAAGGACAGGACAATCAAAATTTTCAATATAAGAATTATCACGATGAATCAGGTTTGAATATTAAAAGGATTTAGAATACTTCATTGAAAACGAATCAACGATGGCTCATAATCTTCTGGCTTTTCATACCCTAATAAATTGAGCAATGTCGCGGCCACGTTAGCCAGACCTCGTTGAGGCAAGGGGGACATGGTATATTCGCCCTGGTATCCAGAATCAATGATCACAAACGGAACCGGATTTAAGGTGTGAGCCGTTTTCACACTGGGTTTACCCCCTTTGATGACAAACATTTCGTCGGCATTTCCGTGGTCCGCCGTCACAACCGTGATTCCCTGAAGCTGGTTAACAACATCAATTAACTGACAAACGCACGCATCGACCGTTTGAACCGCAGAAATGATCGCCGGAACCACTCCTGTATGTCCGACCATATCCCCATTGGCAAAATTCAAACGGCCGAACTGATACTTGCCAGACTTTAACAACTCAATGGTTTTCGCCGTGATCTCTTTGGCCTTCATCTGGGGAGCTTGATCAAATCGAATTTTATCTGATGGGATTTCCAAAAAACTTTCCAACTGTGGACAAACATATCCTGATTTATTTCCATTCCAAAAATAAGTCACATGACCAAATTTCTGGGTCTCCGAAATCGCGAAGCTCATAATATGCTGCGCACAGACATATTCACTGATCGTCCTCTCGATTTCCGGGGGATTGACAAGAAAATTCTTTGGGATCATCAAATCCCCATCATATTGCATCATGCCAGCATACAACACTCTGGGATAACGTTCGCGGTCAAATTCAGCAAAATCTTCTTCTTCAAAAGCGCGGGACAATTCAATGGCCCTGTCTCCGCGAAAATTAAAAAAGACCACCGAATCGCCGTCTTGAATTGTCCCAGCCGGCTGACCGTTCTCGGCGATTACAAACGAATTTAGATACTGGTCCGTAATCTTGGGATCTTCCGTATAATAGGTCGAAATCGCTTCTTGGGCCGAAGGGAAAAATCTTCCCTTCCCTAGGACATGGGCATCCCATCCTCGCTTAACGACACGCCAATCAGCATTATACCGATCCATGGTCGTGACCATACGGCCACCACCTGAAGCAATCCGGCAATCGATTCTATGCTGCTGATTCATTTCCATTAAAAACTTTTCAAGTTTATCAATATAGGTGAGAGCGGATTTCTCTGGAACATCGCGGCCATCCAACAACGGATGAATACGAACTTTTTTGACACCGTCCTGAACACAACGATGAATCAAAGACAAAAGCTGGTCAATGTGGGAATGAACATTCCCATCAGAAAGAAGCCCAATAAAATGAAAAGAATTTTGACCATTTTTACAACGCTGAACGAGTTGATGCCAAATGTCTGTTTGAAATATCTTTTGGGTTTCAATCGACTGGTTAACTAATTTGGCTCCCTGAGCAAAAACACGTCCAGCGCCTAAGGCATTATGCCCGACCTCGCTATTTCCCATGTCTTCATCCGAAGGCATGCCGACAGCGGTCCCGTGAGCTTTAAGCCTTGTATAAAATTGGGATTGAAACAATTTATTGAGACACGGGCCATGAGCCATAAAAACCCCATCGCTCTCATCCTGTTTACCCAGGCCAATCCCATCCATGATAATAAATAGAAGGGGCCCCTTTCTCCCAGTTAAATTTTTTAACTTCTTTAATTCCAGTGACATATCATCCTACTCTCTAGTATTTATATTTTTAGTAGTTAGAACGCAAATTTAAATTCAAAACAGCTATATCATTGTACACAAAAAAGGGGTTTTGTTAAGGGGATTTTTTGCAGGAAAAGCCAAGCGCCCTGCCTTGTATTTCCATACAAGGCAGGGCGCTTAAAATTTCTTCACAAAAATTACTTAAAGTAAGACTTTGCGCTTCGCCTTTTGTTCCCATTCTTAACATCAGGCTTCGCGCCATTAACCGGCTTGACCTCAGGAGTTGCCGGTTTCTCAAGAGGGAGATTATTAAATTTGAGCCATTCCACCGAAAAACGATTCAACCAATCATCAGCCGCTTTTTCAAAACCGATGTTGTGTCCTGCTTTTTCGCTCTCAATCCACAGATGCCGATTGATCTCATCAATAACTCGTTTATCTTTGAGCAGCCTCTCCCTATCCATTTTATCCATTCTTAGGCTCCTTTCGTTACCTAAAATATATTATCTTCGAAAGAGACACTTTGTCAATACCCCGATCAATAAATCTTAATAAAATTTTTGTAAGATATGATTTTTGAAATAGTTTTAAACGATCTTCGCGGAAGGACAAATCTGGTTATAGGCACAATACCGGCAAACCACGGGCGTTGGTTTGGCCTCAAAAGAAAAACTGCGAATGCCAGAAGAAGCCTCTTCAACCGCTTTGTGAACTTTCTGAATGTTCTTCTCAGCGACTTTCGTCTGCCCGATAAGACCGCTCTCCAAAAAATGCAATTCAAGATAATCCGGCAACCGGGCAAAGACTTCCAGGTAAGCCAATCCGTACAATGATAACTGCAAGCTATCCTTCGCCTTTTTGTCAGCCTGATCCTGCTTATCAACAAGAGAAGATTTAAAATCGATAATTTTAACCAGATCCCCAACCACATCAATCCGATCCCACCGCCCGATAATTCGGTTGTTCTGATAATGAAACGAAAAATCTTTTTCGATATAAGTCGGCAATACTTTGGAGTCTTTCTCACGCTGGTAAAACCTTGCTAAAGCTTCTTCCCCGGCTTTTAACCGTAATTCGATATGCTCCCGGGATAAAAATCCTTCTTTACGAAAAGAATCATTAAAAAATTTCAAAAGTTCATCCTGGGAAACAAAGACTCCTTGAATCCGATTCTGATAGTAATGCTGGATCGTATCATGCAAAGCTTTCCCATAAAGGACAGTGTGGTGCTCCATAATAGGAATCCGCAACATATGGACATATTTATATTTAAGCGGACATGTCAAATAATCATCAATCTGAAAATAACTTAAAGTAAGCACGTCGTTCTCTTTCATCACCCGATCCTTCAAAAGCGGTATCTGGGCCTGTGGGGCATTGCGTTCAATCGCCTCTAAAACGCTGGTTTTTAAAACCTTGGCTTGAGCATTTTTCGATAAAGCTTCGATAATAAAACGGCTTGTTTGACGGGGACGTTTTTGCCCATAATCAACGGCTGAGGTGATATAAAGTTCTTGGGCCGCCCTTGTCATCCCGACATAAAATAACCGCCGTTCTTCCTGCATATGAAAATCGCCCAAAGGTAAAATATCTTTAATTAACTCATCCGGCAATTCCAGGGGGTCCTTGCGACTCGTGCAGGGAAATTTTCCCTCAACCACACTCACCAAAAAAACGACCGGGAACTCCAGGCCTTTGGCCTTGTGAATCGTCAGCACATTGACCGCCAAAACATCTTTCTCGGGTTCGGCGGTCGAAGGGTCATCCCCGGCTTGAATGAGCATATCCAAATAATTCACAAAAAGCCATACCCGATCTTCCTGGGTGATATATTCAAAATTTCTGACGGCATCGAAAAATTTAGCAATATTTTTTATTTTCGACTCGTTTTCCAAACTGTTGTCTTCCACAAGACTTTTTAAATAACCTGTCTGGATTAAAAACAAATATAATAACCGGCCGGTACTCTGGGCCCTGGACAAATCCACAAAGTCCTGAATATTTTTAATGATTTTATTTTTCGCATCAATAAAATCTGAAGAGAAAGCACCCGCATCATTCAGGGTTTCCAAATTTTTTAACGTATCGAAAAGGTGCCACCTTTTGCGATTCGTATAATGCATGACTTGGGCCAATTCCATGCTCGGGCAATGATAAAGCGGTGAACTGGCTAAAAAATACAGACTCAAGGAATCGGTGGGATCGGCAATGATCCTCAAAAAAGAAATACAAAGTTTAATTTCCTCCCTGGAATAAAGCCCCTGGCTTCCGCTGAATTGCCAAGGGATTCCGCGCATATTCAACGCGCGCAAAAAAGGATCAGCATCGGCATTCGAACGGACAAGAATCGCAAAATCGTTATACAGATATTTCTTGGCCTTGACTTGCTGCGCGATATGCCCCGCCACCCAGTCGGCCTCAAAAGACAATGTTTCAAAATGCTTGTGTTCAATCTTTTTCCCTTTTTTAGTCCGGCCAATAAGCCGTTTATTAATCTTGGCCTGGACCTCAAATCGGTCGGGATTATTCTGCTGAATAAGTCGATAAGCCCCGTCTAAGATTGGCTGTGTCGAACGATAATTCTTGGTGAGAGCAATCTTTTCACTGTCCGGATAAATCTTCATAAAATGGATAATGTTGCTGACGGCCGCCCCTCTCCATTTGTAAATCGATTGGTCATCATCCGCGACGACAGTTAATGTTTCGGCCTTCTGGGCCAAATGCTTGACCAGCTCAAACTGGGCATAGTTGGTGTCTTGGAACTCATCAATCAGAATATGCTTAAACTGATCCTGATAACGTTTTAATGTGCTGGGATGCTTGCGGAAAAGTTCAAGCGTTAAATGAAATTGGTTGGCAAAATCCATTTTGCCATTTTTTAAAAGCAAGGACTGATAGGTTTCGTAACACTTGGCGATTTCGAGCTGACGCTCGGCTTCTTCTTTCAAGGCTTCATCAGCCGGGTTTTCATGGGAACGTTTGAGAAGATTCTGGGCGTATTCAAAATATTCTTTGACGGAAACGTCCTCATCCCTTGCCCGAGAAAACAAAGCCAATAAAGCATCGATAAATTTGGTCGGAGTTCCTAAGGGCCGATAAAATTTAAGAGGAAATCGAAAAAGATTCTCCTGAAAAAAAACAGCCGCTTCCGGACGAGTTAGGACTCGAAAGGAGGAATCCAATCCCAGTTCCAGCGCATTGTCGCGCAAAACACGGTCCCCAAACGCATGAAATGTATCAATCCAGGTATCCGTAAACCCATACGGCACTAAGATATCAACCTTTTCTTGCATCTGAAACGAGGCTTTATCGGTAAACGTCAAAGCAAGGATTTCTTCCGGCCGGACTTTCCGTTCAACAATGAGATGGGCAATGCGATGCGTAATGACAGTCGTTTTACCGGTGCCAGCACCCGCAATAATTAATAAAGGTCCCGATTGGTGCGTCACCGCCTTTTTTTGCTCAGAATTAAGTCCCGCGCAGATCTGATTAGCCATCAATGCTTAAGGCCTCTGAATTGTCATGAAAGTGAAATAATTTTACCTTGACAAAAAATGACTTTCAAGTATACTTACACTTCGAAGAAAGGAAATACAATGTCAAAAATTTGTGCTATTTGTGAAAGAAAATCTATTACAGGCCGTCAATATGCCCGACGCGGTATGGCGAAAGCCAAAGGCGGGGCAGGCATTAAAGTGACAAGGACCTGCCATCGCTTATTCCATGTCAATTTGAAACGTGTTAAAATTATTCTCAATGGCGTTGTCCGCCGTGTTTATGTCTGCACCAACTGCATAAAATCCGGAAGAATTACCAAAGCTTAAATTTTTTTACTTTCTTAAATCTTATCCTTTAGCGTTTCCCTCAGTAAACCTTAACTTTCCCGAATATCTTTAACCGTCAACTGAATTTTGGGGTCATCTCCCCAATCATCGACGGAAAGATTATAAGCCAAGTCTATCTTGGGACAGGATGAGACCATATCAAAATATTTCCCCATTCCAAAACCCACGGCTTGCAAGACAATTTGTCCGTCTGTGACCCAGAATTTAAGAGTGTCTTTTCCTAACCGAACCGGGGGATTTTTGACTTTTAAAAATCGAGAACAAAATAAGGGTTTCGGATTTCCTTCTCCAAAAGGCTCTAAACTTTCAACGGTCTTGACAAGCCCCATGGAAATCTGAGACAAAGAAATCTCACTATCCAATTCCATGGTTGGGCTTAAGTTTTCAGCCGTCAATAGTTGTTTCGCTAAATCATTGATGGTCTTGCGAAAAACATCGATCTGTTGTTCAGTAATCGTTAAACCGGCCGCATGGCGATGTCCGCCGTAGGTTTCAAGGATTTCTTCACAACTTTTTAGAGCTTCAAACATATGAAAACCATCGATGGACCGGGCGGAACCAGTCCCCACCCCATCTTCTAATGAGATCACAATCGTGGGGCGGTAATATTTCTCTAAAATACGCGAAGCCACAATCCCTAAAACACCCTTATGCCAACCTTCTTTGCTCAAAATGATGACCTTATGTTCTTTAAAATTGATGTCCCTCTCAATCATCCGCATGGCTTCTTCAATGACTTCACTTTGTGTTTTTTGTCTCTGACGATTATCCTGGTCCAAATCCCGAGCCAAGGCATAGGCCTGGTCACGATCCTCACATAATAATAATTCTAATGATTTCTCTGCCGACCCCAGACGTCCCGTTGCATTGAGGCGCGGCCCTAAAATAAATCCGACCGCATGACTGCTCATTTTCTTGCCCTTGATCCCAGCGACATCCATGAGGGCCAATAATCCGGGATTTTTCGTTTTTTGTATCCTCTTTAAACCTTCTTTGGCAAAAATTCGATTTTCCCCCGTCAGCTCAACCACATCAGCAATCGTTCCTAAACTGACAATATCCAGAAATTCTTCTGACCCTTTTCCTAAAAGAGCCTGTATTACTTTATAGGTTAAACCGACAGCTGCCAAACTTCGGGATGGATAAGAACAATCTTTCCGCTTAGGATTAATAATGGCATAAGCTTGGGGGAGTTTATCATCTAAGGGTTCATGATGGTCAATAATCATCACATCCATTCCCCCTTCGTTAAACGTATCCACCTCGGAAAATGCCGTAATCCCGCAATCGACACAAATCAAAAGCTTCACCTTGTTTTGTTTGGCAAAATCCATCACATTGCAATTTAAGCCATATCCCTCTTTCATCCTGTGCGGGATATAATTCAAAACCTTCAATCCCTTTTGAACCAAGGCCTTTCGTAAAATCGCTGAAGAGGTGATCCCATCAACATCATAGTCTCCGAATATCAAAATAACCTCATTCTGGTCTTGGGCTTTCTGAATTCGTGCGATGAATTTATCCATATCTTTCAAAAGGAAAGGGTCATGCAAACAGGATAAATCCGCTGTTAAGAAATCTTTCGCGTCTTGAGGGCTGGTAATCTGCCGATTGACTAAAAGCTGGGCCATGACGGGATGAATCCGTAAGGCATTACTCAGAGTCGCTTGTTACTGGGGATGGGGATCTTTTATTTGCCATATATTATACATATTTACATCT
>CAZAPN010000069.1:0-8761 GCA_964487145.1 uncultured Planctomycetales bacterium
AGCAGGGTTGGCTTCGGCGGATTTCGCCGAAGAAATTAGTAGAAACCATGAGCGTTAGCTCTTTGAGCTTCATTTGGCCTGATGGGAAACGATTCCCTTTGGTTTATTGGCCACTTTCCTATTTTGGGGGACAGTATTGCGTTGTTCTTTGGATGTATTTCCTATCGATTTTGGGAATCCATTTTTCGATTATGACGATCGATATTCCACTTTGTTTAATTGCTTTTTTGAGTTTGATGAGGAAGGGGAATGTTACTAAAATCGAGAAGAGGGACTTCCTTTTTGAATCTGTGGGGGCTCCCGGCATCTGGCAAAAAATATTATCAATTCTCATCATTGCCTATATTCTTGGACAAATATTTTTTGTGATCTGGATGGCGCTTAACGTCCCCATTTTTGAATGGGATGTGATTTGGCGAATAGGTCTTAAGGGAAAAGTTTTATTTTTTGACCAAGGGATCCAAAACTTAACCCATATGCCTTATCCGGGATATTCCTTGGCAGGGCCTTTTATGATGAGTTGGGCGTCATCCCATGCGGGCATGTGGCATGAAAATGTCGCCAGAGCGATCATCGCGTCGGATTACATCATGTTTATCATTCTCTTCGGGGGATTTCTTCGCGTTTTTATGTCGTCTCTGGTTGCTCTGATCGCAACAGCGCTTTTGATTTCTTCGAATTTTTTCACCTATCATGCGACGTTGCTTTACAATGATTTCCCGGTGGCCATATTTTTGTGTTCTTCGATTTTTTGTCTTGTGCTATGGAATAAAGTTAAAGGAAGCTCATGGCTTTTGTTGAGTTCTGTATTGATGAGTATGGCGGGTTTATTTAAATTGGAAGCGTTTTTATACGGATTTTATATTTTAGTCGTAGGGTGTTTCTTATTTATTGGATTTCAAAAGCAAAACGTCAAAAACATCATCATCTTTATGTTGCCGTGGATTGCGGCATTATTGTTTCATCTAACGTTGTGCTGGGTTGCTCGCCTTGATATGGGCGCTGTTGGTGTAAAGTTCGTGGGGGTGATAGGGGTTGGGCAGCGAGCCATGGCGACCTTTGGGACCCTATCGAAAGAACTTTTTGCAGGGTGGAATTGGAATGTTCTCTGGGGTTTGCTTCTTGTTTTGCTTGTTCAGAATTTCCGACGGGTTTTAAACCAACCAGAGATCAGGATGTTAGCGTTGATTTTGCTTGTGTTTATTGGCCATGTTATTTGTGCTTCTGTTTTTTCTGATCGATTTCGCGTTTTGGGGGGAACAGATGCCATTCAGACATTGCCGCGAATGATCCTCCATTTTTATCCACTATGCCCGGCATTGATTGCGTTTTTTATCATGACGGAGAAAGAAGTAAACGGATAAGGAAGGAGATTGTTAAGGATCAATTAAGTTCACGAGTTGTCGAGTTTATCGAGTTAATGAAAGATTTTAACTCGCCAATTCGGTAACTCGTCAACTCGATAACTATGAAAAGGAGGTTGCCGTGAGTATTGAAGACAGAGTCAAAGGGGTTTTTAAAAAGGTCATTGATGTGAAACCTGAAGAGGTTAAACCTGATCAGCCGCTCGATGGTTCCCTGGGGATTGATTCGACGGAGATGGTTGAAATCGTTGTCGGACTGAAAAAGGAATTTGCCGTTCCAATTGCAGATAACGAAATCAAAAAGACATTTACGTTTAATCGGATTGTGGAAGTGTTGAAGACCAAAGGAGTACAGTAGAAATAGGCGGTAGGCAGTAGGCGGTAGGCCGCAGGGAGAATAAATTGGAGAAAAGTAAGTTTGAAAATTTAATGTGTGGCAACGCTCTGAAAAGTTGGCCGTCCATGTATATAAAGGAACAAATAGCGGTATTTTTCTTAAGGATTATTCTTTGCGTGATCAAATGAGAAGGTCTGCGGTTAGTGTCCCAAGCAATATTGCGGAAGGAGATGAGAGGTCTTCGGATGCCGAATCAACGAGATTCTTTTTTATTGCTAAGGGTTCACTGGCTGAATTGAGGACTCAACTGCGAATTGCCCGTGAGATCGGATATTTAACCGATGCAAAGTTCAATGAAATAGATAGTGAATGCCTTGAAATCAATAAAATGCTATGGGGTCTGATTAAGGCTCGTAAAAAAGAATGATTTTGTATAATCACCTACAGCCTACAGTCTACCGCCTACTGCCTATATAAGGAGTTTATTTATGCGAATCATCGACTTAAGTTTACCTATCGACGATACTCTCAAAGAAACTCATGCCGCCACGATCGATCGCATTACGCATGCGCAAGGGGTGGAACATTTCAATTGGGTTGTCATGAACAAAAAACCAGGGGGTAAAGAACGATTTGAAAAAGGCGAACGGGTGGCGACATTCCAGGAAGTCCCCGATGGGGAAATGCCTTCGCTAGAAATCGTTCATTCTTCGGTCCATATGGGGACGCATGTGGATGCCCCGTTTCATTATGGCAGTCACTGTGAAGGCAAACCCGCCAAGCAGATCATGGATGTTCCGCTAGAATGGTGTTACGGCGATGGTGTCGTTTTAAATTTTACCCATTTAAAATATCCGCAAAATATTACGAAAGACGATATAACTAAATCACTATCCGCTATCCGCTATACGCTAAAACCAATGGATATCGTTTTAATTTACACTGGCGGTGATAAACTTTTGGGGACAGACGATTATGTCAACAAGTATGTCGGGATGCTTCCCGATGCGGTGAATTATCTTTTAGATCAAGGAATCAAAATGATGGGAATTGACACGATCGGTTGGGATCGTCCGTGTTTTGAAATGTTCAAAGAATTCTTAGATACAAAAGATAAATCCAAAATCTGGCCGTCGCATTTTTTGGGTCGCCGACGAGAATATTGCCATATGGAGCGGATGGGGAATCTGGGTGCCATCCCGAAGCCGTTTGGGTTTAAGGTGAGTTGCTTTCCTGTAAAAGTCCGTAACGCAGGGGCGGGTTGGTGTAGGGCGGTGGCTATTGTTGAATAAATATAGTAAGCGAGTTTTCGAGTTGATGAATTGTAAACAGTATTTTCAAGTTACAAAGGTACACGTCACTAGTTAACGAGATACGCTTCACAAGACACGAGATACGAAGAAGGAGTAAATTCATTCCGATTCGGCCGCTGGGAATAGAATTTAGATAACCCCACGCTGCTCTGTTCCCTCGGCGGTAAACGCCTCGGGGTAAATTCGCACTTTGATTTATGTCGTGCTTTGCACTCCATAAATCATATGCTCATTTATCGTCGCAGCTTTGGGGTAAATTTAAATGAGGCCAAAACTTATGGAGCGAAGCGAACATAAGTTGGACGGCCGGATTTATCCCGTCAGCAGCCACTGCTGCTGACGGGACGACAACAATAAAAGGAGGAAATTCATGGGACACACAAAAAATACCATCTTCATTAAAGCGCCGTACTCAATCGTATTTGATGTCTCCAATGACATCGCCCGTTGGTCGTCATTGTTCGGCGGGGAATACATTAAATCCGAAGTGTTAGAAAAGAAAGGCAATGAGATAACGTTTCGCTTGACCGATGATGAGAACAAATCATGGGTTTCGAAGCGTTGGCTGTTCAAAGAGCTTAAACTCGCGTACGCCTCGCGATGGGAACCGATGTTTCCCTTCAAATACATGAAGATCGTATGGCTTTATCATGAAACACCCGAAGGGATAGAAATGACATGGATACAAGATTTTTCTATGGATCCCAAATTTACAAAATTTACTGAACAGCAGATAGAGGGTTTTATTAACGACCACTCGACTAAAAACATGAAAATTTTTAAAGAAGTTATAGAGAAAGAAGACGACATGTCCCGACGCCCCGCCAATAAATAAAATTTTGAAAAGGCGGGGGTCGGGATGCCGACTTCCACAGGACCATAAATAGGAAACGTCGGCAGATCCAAGATTTTGAGATGGACCCGGGTTTTACGAAATTCCCGGCGGAAAAGATTGAAGGATTTATTAACGATCATTCCACAAAGAACATGAAGATATTTAAAGAAGTGATCGAAAAAGAAGCAAGCGAAAAGAAATAACAGGTTAGATTTAGTCTTATGGTTAGGGTTAGGAGGCCAGTATAGTTAGGGGGTTATGGTTAAGTCTTTCCCTTAACCCTAACCTTTAGACCATACCGGCTTCTTAACCATAACCCGTTAACTTAATATTATGTCTTCAAAAAGATTTATTTTTATTCTTCTATGCCTTCAATGTGTGATTATCTCCTTTAACGTGGCCGCCATTGCTGCTGTTTTGCCAGCGATGAGCCGGGATCTTGCGATCTCTGATATTTTGGTTTCGAAGATCATTCCGTTTTATATGATCCCTTACGGATTGGGCGCTTTGATCTATGCGCCGTTGGTCAGGAAATTTTCATCCAGAAAACTGATGATTCTTTCCATGGGTGTTTATGCGGTCTCGAGCGTTTTATGCGCTGTTGTGCCGAGTCTCAATCAGATTTTATTTTATCGGATCGTGATGGGAATTTCGGCGGCCGCGGCGATTCCGCTGGGACTCATGCTCATCGGTAAGATCTTTGAAAAAGAGATCCGCGGACGCATGGTTGGATTATTTTTTAGTTCAAGTTTTTTTGCCTCGATGCTTGGCATTATCGCCAGCGGAATCTTGCCCTGGCAGTGGATTTTCTTGATTCCTGGATTCTTAGCTTTTTTTACAGCGATTTTGGTTTTCATCGTTCGGTCAGAATATTTAGGAACCATGGTAGGGGAAAGGGTTGATTATTTAGCGGTTTTTCGAAAAGTTGAAATCCGTAATGTGTTCATTTTTATCTTTCTCATCAGCATGTTTTATCATGCTGTCCAATCTTGGTTTGGTGTTTATCTGGCAAGAATTTATGAGTTGAACCAATTAAAAATTAGTTTTTATTTTGTTTTGATCGCATTAGGAGGAGCCTTAGGGCAAATCGTCGGAGGATTTATCACCGATAAAAAGGGACGATTCCCGGCCTGTTATTTAGGGATCATTCTTTTAGCTATTTCGACCATGCTTTTGTTTCCGGTCTTGCCTTTGTGGTTAGTCGGGCTGGTATTTGTTGGATTCTCCATGGGATGGACCATAGGGCATAATGGTTTGTCGACGGTCTTAACAGATTTTCCGGATGAACATCGGGCGGAGATCGCGAGTTTGAATTCATCGTTTCGATTTTTCAGTGGTGGGGTGGGATTTAGCTTAAGCCGGATCTTTGTGGAAAAGAGTTTCGGCTTAACGTTTTTGGGAATAGGGATTTTGATGTTGGCGCTATCGTTTTTTGTTAGGCGAGTTGTTCCAGAAAAATAAAAATCAAGGAGGTCAAATGAAGACGAGACTTATGGAACAAAGTGACATAAGTCTCTGTCTGAATTTGATCCTTTACATTTTGCTTTAGAATGAATTCTAAGTAGCAAAATGTAAAGGATTTAATTCGCGCGTATGATTTACTCACACTTCGTGTTCGTAAATCATGCGCTCATTAAAGGAGGAATCGTATGGCAAATTTAAAAGGAAAGAATTGTATTATCACCGGCGCGAGTAAAGGAATCGGCAAAGCCATTGCCCTGCGCTTAGCCCAAGAGGGGGTCAATCTTGTTTTGGCAGCCCGTACCAAAGAGACCTTGGATGAAACCATCAAAGAGATTACCTCGAAGTTTAAGGTGAAAGCGATTGGAATTCCGACGGACGTGAGCAAGTTGGATGACTTAAAGCGTCTGGTCGACACAGCCATGAACGAATTGAAGGGAGTTGATATCTTAATCAATAATGCGGGGGTTTCCAGTCAGTATCCTTTTGAAAAACAACCGCTCGAAGACATTGAAAAGCTCGCTCATACAAATTATTTAGGATATGTTCGCCTGATACGTCTTGTCATTAATCACATGATTGAGAAAAAATCCGGGGCCATCATTAATATGGTGTCAGGTTCGACCCTCTGCGACCCGTTACCCAAAACGTTTGTCACGTATAGTTCTTTGAAGGTCGGATTGCGTGCCTTTTTAAAAGGGCTTTTCTGGGAGTTGAGGGACCATGGGATCAAAATTACTTCCATTTTACCTGGAGTTGTTGATACCGAGCTCACAGATAAATTGGAAAATATCGCTCAGGAACAAAAAGACCGTTTGATGTCACCTCAAGCTGTTGTCGATATGGTCATGTTTGCCCTATCCGTTCCTCAGAATGCGTGTCCGTTAGAATTAGCGGTTATTAATCAGCAAACGCCATGGACGAAACCGATCATTGACTATAAGCAGACGCAGGCTAAATAATCAGTCCCGACATTTTCTGATTGATTTTATGGAAGTCGGGGCAGACCCCATGGACAAAGCCAATTATTGATTACGCTCAAAAACAGGCGAAATAGGTTGGGAAGATTTGTTTAAGAAGATAATCTTTTTATGGCTTTTTAAGGCCTTCTATGATAGTTTAAAAGAGTAATATGTATATTAATATATTAATTAATATATTTAAGTAAATAAAATTTCACCCTTTTAAACAAGGCCGGTGAGCATGGATAAAACCATAAAAGTCTTCAAAAAAAATAAGTTCCAAGAGGTTCATGTGGGTATCCGCGAATATAAGGGGAATGATCTTGTCGATATTCGCACCTGGACACAAACCCAAGGAACGGATCAACTCGTGCCAACCTCCAAGGGCGTGACGATCAATGTCCACCTTCTTCCGGAATTGAAGGCCGCTTTAGATGAATGCGAAAAGGTCTTAAAAGAAAATCGGATGCTCTAACGTTCGATTGAAAATTTCTAACCTGATTTTCTTACTCTATTCATTTCTTCATGTCAAAAATTTTTGATTCCCATAGTCATTTTATGCCGTCTGAGGTTGCTCAAAACACCACCTTCTATAAGGTTCATTGGTCTGACATCGAAGGCCACCTTAAAATCATGGATGAACAGGGAATTGAAAAATCCCTGCTCCTTTATCCGACGAGTGATGCGCATCTCAAAATGGGAGGGTGGGCTAATGTGTGCCGTGTTTATAATCAAGGGTTGAGTGATGTTATTAAAAAATATCCTTCCCGGTTTTCTGGCGCGGGCATACTTCCGCTCGATAATCTTCAAAATTTAAAAGACGAACTTCACCGTCTTCGTGATTTGGGTTTCAAGGTGATTTCTCTGCCTTCGAGTTATGAAAAAAAATATTTGGATCATGAATTTTTCCATCCGATTTATG
Source organism: uncultured Planctomycetales bacterium (assembly GCA_964487145.1). Taxonomy (GTDB): domain Bacteria; phylum Omnitrophota; class Gorgyraeia; order Zapsychrales; family CAZAPN01; genus CAZAPN01. The sequence goes on from CAZAPN010000069.1 coordinate 7,195, forward strand.
ATTTTGCCAAAGAGAATCGCCTGACCATACATGTCCATTCGCAGATCATCCAACCCATCGGAGAAGAGCGGATACAAGATCCTCTGCTAAGCCCGGTTTTAGAATATGTTTTTGATATTTCGATGTGTATCGGGAAATTGATGATGGAGGGGGTCTTCACCCGATATCCAGACGTCAATTTTATTTTTGCGCATTATGGTGGAGTTCTGCCGTTTGTTAAAGAACGTTTTGACAATACGTATCTGATGCTGCGCAAACGCAACTTTGTCAAAGATCTCGGAAAAATCCCAAGCGAGTATTTCAAGAACCTCTATTTGGATACGAGTGGTTCCTGTTCGTGGGCCTCGCTTTTATGCGCGTTGGAAGTGACCGACAGCGACCATGTTTTATTCGGAAGCGATTATCCCGCCAATCAGCAGGTCTCAAAATCCATCAGCATCATCCAAGACTCAACTCTTTCCGTCGACCAAAAAGCCGCCATCTTTGGAAAAAATCTGGAAAAATTATTATGAGGGAAAAGTTATGCTTAATGCTCGGATAAAGTATTTGCCATTTATCTATCTGGTTTTCTTTGTTTCCGGAATGACCGGGCTGATCTACGAGGTCTTGTGGTCTAAATATTTGTCGAATATTTTTGGAAGCAGCACCTACGCCAGTGCCATTGTCATCTCGGTTTTCATGGGAGGACTCGCGTTCGGGAATTATTTTCTCGGGCACAGGGCTGACAAGGTGAAAATGAATTTGTTGTATCTTTATGGGCTCTTGGAGATCGGGATAGGATTATATTGTTTTGTTTATCCGGATTTGGTGACTTTTGTCGAGAATATTTACCAAAGAATCGGTTGGGCACTGAATCTCCAGTCAACCAACAAAATACTATTTTTGGTCCAATTTATTTTGAATGCGTTAACAATTTTTCTTCCGACCACCTTGATGGGGGGCACATTGCCGATTTTGGCTAAATATATTACTCGTCGGGAAAAGGATATTTTAAACCGGGTCTCATCGCTTTATTTTATCAATAGCGTAGGGGCTGTGGTGGGAAGTCTCATTTGTGGGTTTATTTTGATTCGGCTCTTTGGTTTGGATTTTAGTATCACCTTGACCGCGATTATCAATGTCCTTTTGGGGGTTTTCTGCTTGGGCTTAGCGAAAAAGGGAGGGGAGATTCTCCTCACCGAAGAGACCAATGATGAAGGCGTTATTAAAAATTGGATTCCCCCGGGCAAAGAGCAGCAATATTTGTCGATTATCTTGATGACAGCCGGCGTTAGCGGCGTTGCGAGCATGCTTTATGAAATTATCTGGATACGGACCCTCATTCAGTTTATTGGTTCTTCTGTTTATTCGTTTTCCATCGTAGTGGCCGCGTTTATCGCAGGGATTAGCTTGGGCAGTGCTTGGTTGTCCCGGCGACAAGACAACATGAAGAATCCTTATGAATTTTTAGGGGTTATTCAAGGATTGATTGCCTTGACCATGTATGTCTGTGTGGCCAATTTAGGGATATTCGCGCAAGGGATTTGGTGGCTTCAGCAAATTTTTGCTCCCAGCCCGTATGCCTATC
>CAZAPN010000070.1:0-8620 GCA_964487145.1 uncultured Planctomycetales bacterium
ATAGAAATGATATCTTTCAAATCCTTATATCGCTGCAAAATCTTTTGAGCGGCCAATGCAACCTGATAATGTTCTTCGCCTAAAAGCCTCGGATCCATAATGCGCGAGGTGGAATCCAAGGGATCCACCGCCGGATAAATCCCTAACTCGGAAATCTGCCGAGACAAAACGATTTTCGCATCCAAATGGGAAAAAATCGCAGCCGGCGCCGGATCGGTTAAATCATCCGCCGGGACATAGACCGCTTGAATGGAGGTAATCGCGCCGTTCCGCGTCGAAGCAATTCGTTCTTCCAGTTGAGCAATCTCTGTGGCCAGGTTGGGCTGATACCCGACAGCCGAAGGCATACGGCCTAAGAGAGTGGAAACCTCGGATCCGGCTTGGATATAACGAAAAACATTATCAATAAACAAAAGAACGTCCTTGCGTTCCTGGTCCCGAAAATATTCGGCCATGGTTAATGCGGACAATCCAACGCGAAGTCTGGCTCCGGGAGGCTCATTCATTTGACCAAAAACCAAAACACTATTTTTAATAACGCCTGATTCGTTCAGTTCAAGCCATAACTCATTGCCTTCACGCGTGCGCTCACCGACCCCGGCAAAAACCGAAACGCCACCGTGTTCTTTGGCAATCGTTCGGATAAGTTCCATGACAATAACGGTTTTCCCGACACCGGCCCCGCCGAACAGACCGACCTTGCCTCCCCGCGGAATCGGTGCCAGCAAATCAATGACCTTCAGTCCCGTCTCCAGAATCGAAGAACTCGGAAGCTGTTCTTCGAATGTCGGGGATTTGCGATGGATCGGGTGACAATTTTGTGAATCAGCAACCGGTCCTTTCCCGTCAATCGGGTCTCCCAATAAATTAAAAATCCGTCCTAATGTTTGCTGGCCGACCGGAACCTGGATCGGACTTCCCATATCCATGGCCGACATCCCTCGGCTCAACCCATCGGTCGAACCTAACGCGATACAACGAACGGTATTATTCCCGATGTTCTGCTCAACTTCCAAAGTAAGATCAATCCCCTTAGACTCATCAATGACCTTGACCGCATTCAACAATGGCGGTCCTTCATTCTCGGGAAATTTAATATCCACGCTGGGTCCGATGATTTGAAGTATTTTCCCTTCAGCCATAGATTTTATCCTTTCAATGCTTCTGCGGAAGAAACAACTTCCATAATTTCTTGAGTAATGGTCGCTTGGCGGACCTTATTCCTTAATAAGACGAGTCCTTCTAACAGCTCTTTCGCGTTATCTGTCGCGGATTTCATCGCAATCGTGCGTGCGGCATGTTCAGAGGTCAATGATTCGACAAGCATTAACCTCATCTTCATGGTGATGTACTGAGGGATCAACCCCGATAAGACCGAAACGATATCGGGTTCCCACAGATAATCCACCGGCTTCCCTTCTCCAGGCGTAAGATTTAAAATCTTCTCGACAAGAGGGACCTGGACAGCCGCTGTCTTGCAAAATGTATAGGCAACATAAACTTCGTCAACTTCTCGGGATAAATAGCGTTCAGTCAACTCATCCGTTAACTTGTCACAAAAAGACCTTGAAAAACGGCCATTGATCCCAAAATAAGTTTGGGCGATTTCCCAGGGACGGCTCTTAAAATAATAAAAACCTCTTTTGCCGACGATAAAAAGTTTGATCTTGGCCGGATCGTGATCGCGAATAAAATTCTCCGCAGCCCGAATCACATTATTGTTATACACTCCGCACAACCCGTTATCGGATGTGAAAACATAGAAAGCAATTTTGCCGACCGATTTTCGGGGTTCCAAAAGCGGATGGGAGATCCCTTCTGCTGTCTGAAGCAGATTGCTTAACATGGTTTGCATCTTTCGGGCATAGGGCCTGAGCGCCATCAAAGTCTTTTGAGTTGAATTCAATTTGACAGCGGAAATCATCTCAAGGGCGCTTGTGACTTTTTTGCTGCTTTCAACGCTGCGAATTCTATTTTTAATCTGTTTAAGGGCTTGTGGCATGGTGCTGAATTAAGATTTAAATGTCTTTTTAAATTCCCCAATCGCCTTTTCCAGCTTCTGAATGAGTGCTGGCGTCAATTCTTTTTTCATTTCGACTTCATGCTCTAAATCCGGATAGACTTTATCAATATAGGCATAAAACCCGGCTTCAAATTTTTTAACAGCCGTGATCGGCAAATCATCCAAATAACCGTTGGTCCCGACATAAATCATAAGGACTTCTCTGGCCATCGAAAGCGGTTCAAACTGTGGCTGCTTTAAAATTTCGACCATCCGCTCTCCCCGGGTCAATTGGGACTGGGTCGCTTTGTCCACCTCAGTACCAAATTGGGTAAAAGCGACTAATTCGCGATATTGCGCCAGGTCTAATCTGAGTTTCCCGGCGACTTGCCGCATCGCCTTGGCCTGGGCTTTTCCGCCGACGCGGGAAACCGACAACCCCACATTCACCGCGGGGCGGACCCCGGCATAGAAAAGATCACTTTCCAAATAAATCTGTCCGTCGGTAATCGAAATGACATTGGTCGGAATATAACTGGTAATATCCCCCGCCTGGGTTTCAATAATAGGAATCGCGGTCATGGAGCCGCCTTTTAAATCATCTGTCAATTTCGCCGCCCGTTCGAGCAAACGAGAATGCAAATAAAAAACATCTCCCGGATAAGCTTCCCGTCCCGGCGGACGCCGCAAAAGCAAGGACAACTGCCGATAGGCTTGCGCATGTTTCGACAAGTCATCATAAATAACCAAGGCATGCCGGCCGGAATACATAAACTCTTCGGCAATCGCACATCCTGAATAAGGAGACAAATATTGTAACGACGCCGAAGCCCGCGATGAGGCCATGACGATTGTCGTATATTTCATAGCTCCATACTTCTCTAATGTTTCCGCAACAGCCACGACACTGGAAACCTTCTGTCCGATACCGACATAAATACAATGAACGCCTTTCCCCTTTTGATTGATAATCGTATCAATCGCTAACGCGGTCTTTCCGGTTTGCCGATCGCCGATGACAAGTTCTCGTTGCCCCCGGCCAATCGGCGTCATGGCATCAATCGCTTTGATGCCGGTTTCTAAAGGCTCTTTCACCGGTTGGCGCTCGACAACATTGGGGGCCGAATTAAACAAAGGCCTATAAATATTTGTCACAATGGGGCCTTTGCCATCCAAAGGATTTCCCAACGCCCCAACCACACGACCGATCAAGGCATCTCCGACGGGGATCTGGATGATCTTGCCCGTTCGTTTAACGATATCTCCCTCTTTAATGGTCTGGTCCGGATTATCGGTCCCAAAGATAACGACCCCCACGCTATCTTCCTCAAGATTCAAAACCATCCCTCGAATATTATTCGGAAAATCAACCAGTTCTCCCATCATGACATCATCCAAACCATAAACGCGGGCAATCGTGTCTCCGACCTGAATCACCGTGCCGATGGATTCGGTCTTAAGGACGGTCTTATATTTTTCTAATTCTTTCTGGATAATTGATGTGACTTCTTCGGGTCTTAATGCCATAGGATCACCTTGTTATCATAAGTTTTTCTCTTAAATCTTCGAGACGGCGACGAACAGAACCATCGAGAATGGTGTTGCCAATAATCACCTGAATCCCGCCCAAAAGCTGCGCGTCGCAATCAATATAAAATTTAAATCTTTTCCGATACTTGGCCTCGAGGCAGTCCTGGATCTTTTTGATTAAGCCTAAATCTAAAGGATAGCTGGTACGCAATACCGCTTCCATTTCCTGACCATAGGAATATTTAATACGGATATAATCGACGATGTCAGAAAACTTATCAATACGCCCTTTTTCAATCAAGAGACGCAAAAAAAAGCGGATCTCTTCGGCGAAATCTTCCTGGAAAATTTTATCCATAAGCCCGCATTTATCATGATAAGTTACGCTCACGGATTTAAAAAAATCTAGAAGCTCGGGGTTTTCACGAAAAATATCCTTGGCTTTCTTCAATTCGGCAAAGGCCTGCTCAACCCCGATCGTCTTTCGGGCATAGAGCAAAAACCCCTCGGCATATCGAATAACGACAATCTTATCTTTCATTGTGTTTCTCGATGCGATTCAAAAAATCCTCAACCAATCGTCGGTCGTGTTGCTCTGTCAACCGTTCTTGAATCACGGCCTCTGCGGCTTTAATGGTTAAATCCACAAGTTCCTGGCGCAACTGATGCTGGACTTTGGACAGCTCATATTTGACATGTTCCCGGGCATGAACGATAATCTGCTCAGCCTCTTCATTGGCTTTTTTATGGATCTCGTTGGTGATTTTTTTGGCGGCCTCCATCGCCTCTTGGATCCGGGCACGGCTTTCGGAATCAATGGTCTCAAGTTTCGCCTCATAATCAGCTTTGATTTTGGCAATCTCAGCTTTCGTGTTTTCGATCTGCTGGAATTCAGAAGCGATATGGGCCTTGCGGTCGTCCAAAAGTTTTAAAAGCCTTTTCCAGGCAAAGGCGCGCAAAAGAAAAAACAGGATAAAAAAACTGATGAGCTGCGCCACCATTTCATTTGCGCTAAGAAGTTTTAAGAGTTCCATAAGCTCAATTTTCCGTTTGATGCTGATTACGCAGATTTCATAAACAGATTACACAGATAATTTTTGAGTCATTAATCTGCACAATCACTCTAAAATCTGTGTCATCATCCTATGTCTTTTTTAAATTATATTTTCCCATTTAAAACAAATGCAAAAACCAAAACATAAATCGTTGTGGCTTCGATAAACGCGCAACCGATGGACATGTTAATCAAAATTTTGTTACTCGCATCCGGTTGACGCCCCATGGCTTCCATGGCCGCGCCAATCGCTCGGCCTAAACCAATGGCCGCACCCAAGGCCGCAATTCCAAGCCCAATGGGAAGTCCCAGGGCCAATGCAAATTTGTAATCCATTGTTTCCTCCTTTTATGAATGCATGATTTACGAATGCCTGCCTACCAACAGGTAGTCAAGTGCGCTAAGTTATGGCTTCATTCTCTTCATGTTTTAAAACCAATGCAAAATAAATCGTACTTAAAAGCGAAAAAACAACCGCCTGGACAACGGCCGTTAACAAAGCCATGGCCATATTGACCAAAAGCAGAGGCAATCCCTGCAATCCGAATCCGGCGAGAACCGCCAAAAGCACATCGTCTCCCCAGATATTGCTTCGAAGACGAAGCGATAAGCTGAGCGGCTTGATCAATTCCGAAATAACATGGATGACAAACATCATGATCGGCAAAACAACCGAGAATGCGATCACCCCTCGGGGTTGGCCAGCCAGATGATCGATATATCCCCAAATCCCCAATTCTCGAATAGCCGTATACTGAACATAAAGAAACACGCACAAGGCCAAAGTCAATGTGGTTGACCAGCTGGTGGATGCTGACCTCATGAAAGGAATTAATCCTGAAATATTCATAAATAAAATATAAATAAACAACGTCCCGACAAACGGAGTATATTTCCGGCCCTTAGGCCCCAAGATCCCGCAGACAAAATCATCTAATCCCCCGACGATGATTTCAGCCGCGTTTTGCAACCGGTTAGGGACGCGGGAAGTCTTTCGTGTCGCAAAAAAAGCCAAAAGGGAAAGGACCACGACAATGATCAACGCATAAACAACATTTTGCCAAACATATAAAAATTGGACAAACGAATTGTCCTTAAAATGTTCGGCCAATAGGGTGATAAATGTCGGTAGTTCCGGATGTCCTACGTGGGCTTCTGACATAGCTTATAGATTCCGTTCATGATTAAAACCGGCAATAAACCAATTAAAACGCCAGAAACAGGAAAAACCTTATAAATCAAAACTAAAAAAACTAACAAATACAATAATGGAAACTTTAACAAAAGAAGCATCCGCATCTTTTCTTTAGGATACTGCAAAATCGCGACCTTTAAAAGCTGAATTGTTAATAAAAAATTCACCAATGACCAGCAAACGCCGAATAAAAATCCGCCGGCCCAAAGCTGTTGTCCCATTAAACTGAAGCCCATCGAAATGACAACAGCGACCAACAGGGTCAAGTAAGTTAGTTTTTTTATAGAATCATCCATTTTTTCCCCTCTCAACGCGAATCAGAAATCGAGTAATTCTTAGAGTTTCAAAAATGCTCACAGCAAACCCCAGGAAAATACACACATAAAACAACTCATCTCCTAAGGAAAATTTTTCTTTAAGCCAACTTCCTACAAAATAACCAGCTAAAGGGCCAGCGACAAGAACAAAAGGAATAAACATGGCAGCGCCGGCCAGGGTGATCCCTTTGTAAATTTCCTTTTTTTCAGCCATTGTTCACTGAGGTTTTCTCTTCCCCAACGCCTTTCGGCATCGGGGTTCATTGCGACAACAATTTACACCACTTTGTTCCGCAGTAAAGCTTTTTCTACCCAGACGCCGAGAAGGCGTGAGGGTTAATTCCGGCAACAATTTACACCACTTTGTTCCGGAATGAAGCTTTTTTACCCCGACGCCAAAAGGCGTCGGGGTTAATTCGCCCCGCGACTTATGTCATGCTTCGCAATCCATAAGTCGCGAGCTCATTAAAAAAATAGCGTCCCTCAATCCCTTGGGGGATCAGGACGCCTTTATCCCTCGATCAAAGATGAGCTCTCAAAAGTTCAAAAGACTACACCGTCTTTTTCTCCTATTTGATTGAGTTGTATTTTATTATACCTTATAATAATTTTCAAATCATATTTAAAAGGAAGAACGCTTTCGAAATCTCATGATTAATAACTATCCATCAAGTATTCAGAACAAATGACAAAAATTCAATCAGAACCCGGTTCCCCGATCAATCAGATAGCGATAAAAAACCCTATTTTATTCTTAATCCTTGTATCTTCTGAGGTGATCCTTTTCTTAATTCCATTAATTGTCCAATATCGGATTCCTGCGGTCCATGATGGAATGTCTTATTTCTCCCTTCAGTATTACTTTTTAAATAACTCTATAATAACAGGTGAAATTCCCCAATGGATCCCATTCCTCACCCACGGAGTTGTCCCCTCGTGGGGATTTTCCCTCCAATGCAGCTTAACACAAAATGTCCTCTGCATCCTTGGAGGCATATTACAAAATCTTAATTTCATCCCTATCTTTTTGATGGGTATATTTATTGACAACCTTCTTTTGATCGTGGGCTGCTGGCTCCTCGGGGAAAAACTATTTAATCATCCTTTAAGCATATTTTTCGTTTGCATCACGGTTCTGGGATCAGCGATCTGGCCATTTCAACCTTGGCTAAACTTTCATTTTTATTATGCAATCCCCCTAATGCTCTATCTGGGACATGAATTCCTTAGAACAGGGCAATGGAAATATTTTGTGTTGGGAGCGAATCTGCTCGCTATACAAGCCTGCGGGCAATCCGCCTATTTTCTTCCCATGACATCCCTGATCATATTTCTTTATTTCCTATTTTATTTTATTTTCAATTTTAGGTCAGTATCCAACCGATTAATCACTTTAAATCTAAAAAAAGGATTTTTTCCTGCCCTGTCCTTATTTATTTTGTCATTGAGTTTAATTTATCTATTATTTACCATCGGGACAAAAGAACTCATCAGCTATGCTCCTGCCCGCCTTCCCAGCGGAGAGGTGGATCTTAAAACATTTTTATCTTATGGGCAACCCACATCCTTTTTGATTAAGGATGCCTGGAAAGAAATCCTCACCGGATTGGCGATCAACCTCGACTATACACTCTATATCGGAATCTTGCCCCTGCCTCTCATTGTGATTGGTTTATTTTTTAATTCAAACAAAAAAAACCTGATTCTGGTCTTGACCGCAGCCGTTGTCCTGCTTATTGCTTCGGGGACCTTTGTCGCGAAATTCTTCTATCACGTTTGGCCAATGCTCAAACTCTATCGCCATATCACCTGCGTATCTGTTTTTGCCAAACTTTTCCTGTGTTTCATTGCCGGCTTTGGGTTGGACGTCTTGTTATCAAACCGCTTTTCTAATAAAAAAATCTTTGCAATCACGATAGTTCTATTGGGGGGTAGCTTATTATTCCTAGCGTCAAACATATTCATCGAATCAATGGACACCCCCAGTTTACGGACGAACGTCTTGTCTTTGTCAGAGTCCTTCCCTATCTTGAAATTGACAAAATTTGATCTATCGTTTGTTATCTCAAAACTTCTCAGCTCGTTTTCCATCCTTTTTATAACAGGGATTTTTCTTTTAATTTTTCCTTTTTGGCATTCATCAAAGATAAAAAATTATCTTATCATAATTCTTTTGGCCTTTCATATGTACCACATGTGGGACTACAAATGGAATGAACTCGAAAGACAAACATATCCAGCTGATAAAAATTTTAGAGGGCTCACCCGCTTTCAACCCCCCGATTTTTCTATCCGACGTGAAAGAAGACAAGAACAAAATTCCCGTGAAAAAATCTTTTATTCAAAGCCTGTTTCCGGAATATACTTTTATACCAATATTTTCTTGTTCAAAGACCAAATCGACCATCATCTACGAGTCGATTATTGCCTTAAACCATTCAACACCCTCATGAAAGCTTATTGGGGCCAAAGCCTCAAAGATCCCAATATTTTACCGTTAGGAGTTATTCCCGGACAAAGAT
>CAZAPN010000071.1:0-8461 GCA_964487145.1 uncultured Planctomycetales bacterium
AACAACCATATCACCTGTATTAATGCCAACACCGATGCTTAAAATTTCTTTATTCTCGTGCGCCCACCGGGCCTGGAGTTCCTTCATTTTTGCCTGGATGTCAAAAGCGGTTCGTACCGCGGTCAAGGCGTGATCGTTCAAATGGCGAGTGCCCGGCGCGCCGAAAAAGGCCATCACCTCATCCCCGACAAATTTATCGAGCGTTCCATTGTATTTAAAAATGACTTTGACCTGCTCACCCAAAATTTCATTCAACATCCCCACAACTTCTTCGGGTTGGTGCGATTCTGAAAAAGTGGTAAAACCCCGGACATCCGAGAAAAGGACCGTTATTAAACGCCGTTCTCCACCGAGCTTAAGGCGTGAGGGATCTTCCATGAGCTCTGAAATCACTTCTTTCGAAAGGTAATGACTAAAGGCTTGTTTGATCCACAGCTTTTCTTTTTCCTCGGTCAGAAACCGGAAGCTCGTGATCCCTGAGAAACCGAATACAACGATTCCCAAAGGGCCGACCATATCAACCCAAAACCCAAAACGGTTAAACAAATAAAACGCCAAGAGACAATACCCCATCAAATATCCTAGCGACAACAAAAAGCTTTTCCCTAATTTCAGCAGAGAACTGAACGCAATCACAAGCGCGGTCACCAAAAAGATAACCAAACGCCAAACGCCTTCTTTTTTTATAATAAAATTCCCTGTCAAAATCGTATGAATCAAATTCGAATGGGTCCCCACCATCGGATAATTTTCCTGGAGAGGAATCGGACGTAAATCATGCGTCCCCGTCGCCGTAAGCCCAACAATACAAATCTTTTTTTGGACCATCCCTCGAAGCTTTTCGACAAGTTCAGCTTCGGTTTTCTTAAGATACTCGACCGTGCCGTTGCCAGAGTTCTCAAAAGAAGTTTCGAGGGCCTTCGCTAATTCATCCCGGACATTTTGAAGTTTTAAAATCAAATAATACGGAATGTGTTTAAACGATTGCCCCCACTTGCCCTGCCAGTTTACCAGCATACACCCGTTTTTATCGACGGGTATCACGATATCTTTCGATTGGTCCTGCCAAAGGGCACTCTTGAAAATAATCGCCTGAGGAGTTGTTTCGATTGTCTTAACCTGCAAAAGATCCTTAAGGGCCGCCACAGTCAATTGAGGAAAAAGACTATTCTCAAACCGAACAAACAACGGGACTTTCCGCGTAACACCGTCAATATCAGGATTCGCGTTAATAAAACCGCTGCCCTTAATCTGTTCTATGAAGGCCTGAATAGGGACGCTAAGACTTCCCTCCTGTTTTAAAAAAGGCCATGGTTGTTTAGATAAATCCAACGAAAACTTCTTAATAAAAACGGCTGCTGACTTTTCGGCCGAAAAATTCTCATTAATATAATTTTCCTCTTCGGGAAACAAAAACCAACCATACGTTGTCTCCATCTTTGCCAAGAGACCTTCAAGAGAAATTTCAGGATTCTGCTGCAAAAGATCAAGCATAATCTCTTCCAGGAAAATTTTTTTCGCTTTGGGGAAATCGTCGCGCAAAGACGACAACGGTACATTCAACCGTTTCGCAGCCTCTTGAGGGGAGATCGTGATATCTTTCAAGAAAAGGTCCCGTAATCCTTGGGACAGTCCAGATTGTTTCTCGACAAAATAAAACGGCAAATAGACTTGTCCCGACGCGGCAATGGCCTCGGCAAATAAAACATCTTCTTTCGGATTATCCTTGAACTCTTCGCTGAAAAGGACATCCATTAAGATGGGCCAGGCCCCGCATTCTTTTAAAATCGAAATGAGTTTGGCATGATAATTCCTCGGCCAAGGCCAGCGGCCTAAGGCCGTGAGACTTTGGTCATCGATATCAATATGAACGATAGGCGTTTGGCTGGGATGGCTGCCCTTCAAGGCAAAGCGAAGGTCAAGGGCCTTTAATTCAAGGATCTGGTAGGTTCTCGTAGGCGCTAAAAAGAAAATCAGCCCCGCCAATGACAATCCAATCGCGAGGCTGATCAGTAATTTAACTTGAGTTTTTTTATTCACAAACTTGAAAAATCCTCCTTAGAATCGATAATACGATGATAAAGAAATCAAAGACCCCGAATAAGAATCAATCGGCTCATTCGAATTATTCTGACGATAGGTGTAATTCAGGCCAAACGAAAGCGATTTATTCAAACTGTAGAATAAAGCCGTAGAGCCTTCGTAGGTCTTTTCCCATTCGTAAGCGCCGGCATCATTAATGAGTGTGCGGCTGCGGTATTTGCGGAGCCTACGCGAGAAAGAACACATTCCGGTTACTTTATCCGTAAAGATATGAGTGAACGAGCTTCCCACTTTATAGGAATCATAATCGTAATACTTTAAATAGGTTTCGTTAGAATTATTGTTGAAATATTCAAAATTGATTTTAAATAAATCCTTCGTGAAGTATTTCCCGATCTCATAATTGACCGTGCTACGTAAATCGTTTCTTTCTTTATCGCTATAAGTTGTCGCGGTCACCCGGGTATAACGTTTGGCAAAGGTGCGCCAGAGAAAATCATAGCCTAAGCTATGAAACATGTTCATCGGCAAATTATTCTTCACCTTAAACTCAATAGAATTGTCTAGGTAGTCGTCAATGCCTGTCCCGAGGTATTCAATGCTGTCAAAGCGATAGTTTGTCAAAAAGGACCACTTATCGGAAATCTTATAATCCGTCCCCAGACGAATGCCGTTACGGATCAAATCCAAGGTGGGTTCGCTCGAATACATCAGATTCATAAACTCATAATCAAACAACCCTTTGGTTTTCTCCGAAAGAGGAGACGAAAAAGCTCCTCGGAAAAACGTCTGCATATAGGCATCTCCATCCCTTTGGCTGTCAAGATGTGTATTGCTATCATAGCCGGCCGAACCTCCTAAAAGAAATTTATAGTTCGCTTTCTCCAGTATGGTTTTGGGAGGCTCCAGATAAATCTTTTTCCTTGGACTGATTTCTTCTTCGCTAATATTGACAGCGAAAGAATGAACCGACAGGCTCAAGACCGCTAAGCATGCCATAACGAAAATTAAAAATTTGCTTTTCATTGCTCCTCCTCATTTAATTTCCTGCTTAATAAAAAAATTTATAAAAATGATAGATTACGGGAAATATTCTTCTTCGCTATGTCTTAAATCTTGAATCGTATCCAAGGTGTTTCCGTCCTGGGTCGAATCCTTGGTATCTGATACCTCATCCAACACATTTCCTTGACTCGTTGTTTGATCTAGAATTTGTTCCTCGCCTGATTTCGAATCATGACCTTCTCCTGTTTCTTCAGATAAAAGCTTTTGCCGCTCTGGGTTCTTACCTTCCAGGCGATCGGAGATATCTTCCATGGCTCTGTCAAAGTTCCGATATTCCCGAGGAGCGACAGGCATAAAGACACTGGGTTCGCCAAATCTTTCAATAAACGTCCTGAACCCTTGAGGGAGCATGCTTTCCGAAAGCAAATTTTTCTCGGCATCATAAGCTTGAATAAACACAGTGTCTTTTAAAGCGGCAACCTCATCTTCATCTCTTTCCACATAAACGGAATAACTGCTTCCGCGGACACCCGCAACGGCCGAAGGTGTTGTGACTTCAAAACTAAGGCCCGCTTTAATGCTTTCCAAATTCGAAAAAACTTTTCCTCTGGAGAGATCCAACCGATCGATCATATCCTCACCGGCGGAATTTAACACGACCATGGTTTTTTCATCGATCCGAACCGTATTCTTTTTCGCCTCATCCAAGGCAATGTCCACAAGAGAATTTCGCGCCGTCCGGATGGAATCCCCAATAGAAACCTCCATTCCTTTATCTAATTTAGTCCAATCACTGGCCCCGGCAGACTGCTTTTGAACGCGGCCCTCGACATAAATAACTTGAGCCGCATGGGCCATCGCCCAAAAACCGAGCATTAAAAATACCGTCAGACATGACATGATCCATTGATATTTTCTCATATTCCCTTCTCCCTTTGGCTTAATCGCTTTAAAAACAATAAATAATAATGATGACATTTTTCCTCTCATCTTAAAATCCTTTCGTCACAGACCACCAATACTGGGGTCGGCTGCCATCTTTCGGAGCCTCTTCAGAAACAGGCCAACCGATATCGAGACGCATCGAAAGGCTCTGGTCAGGAACAGTAACGGTCACACCACACCCAGCTGAATTCAGCGTCGTAGATTTCTTTTCTGTGGATTTAGGACTTTTTAAAATCGCTTCAGCCCAATCAAAGAATGTGAATAACTTAACGGCATCGTATAATTTCGTTTTTGAATAAGGGATCTTAACTGTTTTGGGAATGCCAAATGGCGGGAAAGAAAATCCGCCCGTAAACGACCGTCCAGCATCTGCCGGCGCTTGGGCACGCGGATATCCGCGGTTATCAATGACCCCCATGATGCCGCCAACGCTAAACATATTGACGCCTGTCAATGTTTGCGAAGAAAGCTGCCAGCGGCCTTTGGCGATAAAATCAATTCCGGCTAAAAGTTTTTGCCGGCGGGCGATAACCATGAGATTTTTCTTATAATCACTTCCGGCACCTTTGACAGACGTTGAGTCGCCTCTGTCCGGAGAACTTCCCATGATTCCCGGAATCCCCATTTCCAAATCATTGGAAATGACCCAACGGCCCCATTTATCGGCACGATTAAAATCAAGTCCCCACATAAGCGCGCGGAACCGGTCTTCTTTGGTTGCATGCTGCCAGTCACGGTCTCCTCCTCCTGTATACCAATGGATATCTTTATAAACAAATCCGTATCCGGAAACCAATTCACAATCGGGTTTATCAATAAGGGATTGGTAAAACCAGAAATAAAACTTGCGGGCATGCTTTTCAAAATCTGTCTCTTCATTATCACTATAGTAGTAATCTTCAATTTTATACGGCATATAATAAAACTCGAACTTCCATTTGTCATTTAACGGTATAATGTAGTCAATATCCGCGAGCTGATGGGCATCGGCCTCGGTCCTCTGGACTTTGATGGTCATGGTATCATCATGCCCTGTAATATTATTATGCGTTAAAAAAACTTTATAACGATTCTTGAGGATATATTCAGAACCATAGTTATCAACTTGAAACGTGACGTGCATCGGAGATTTATCTTTGACCGCAATAATGACATCTGTCAAGTTCGTTTGAACATTCGGGTCACAGGTCATTTGGGCTTTCAAATCGGCATGTTTATTGAGGCGGAAGATTGCGAGGTTCAATTCCTGGAAATTAAAAATGTCCCCTTCTTTTAAAGGAATTTTCTTCCGTAACAGGTCTGTGGAAAAATGCTGGTTGCCTTCGATGCTGATTTTTCCCGTCCGGCCTTCGACAACCTTGATTTCCAATATCCCTAAATCGAGTTTTTCCGTATTGATATAACCGTAAGACGTGATGTAGCCCTCGCGGCTATAGGCCCGAGTGACGAGATCCGCCGCACGCTGCATCTCTTTGGCCGAAAGCTCTTTGTCCGCATAATTTGATTGAAGGCGGGCAATGGCTTCTTCGGCCAAAAGGGTCGCCCCGACAACATTGACTTGAGTAATCTTTACTTTTCCATCGGGTAGTTTTGGTTTGGGGATTTGTGTTTCAACTCTTTCTTTGAGGATGATGGCCGGGGATTTGACTCTTTTTTCGAAAACAATTTTTTCTTCTTCTTCGGCCTTGCGGCTATCATCATCCGGGCCGTCATCGCCGGTCGCATAGGCCAAAGAAGAGGAAAAACTTGTTACAAACATTAAAGATAAGATTAAGACGACTTCTTTCGGCACCCAACTCCAAATTCTTTTCATCATTGAGCCATCCTCCTTTATAAAACTTTTTTCGGCGGGTTATTCACTCAAGTTTAATTTTATTAATCAAATGCCTTCAGAGTTCTAGGCATTATGGTAAAGGGTGATACTTTTTTTGTCAACAATTTAGTCCGATTTATATATCTGCATATAAAATCAGAAAATTATTTTTCTTTCTGAGAAAAATAATTGATAAAAACAACAACAAAAACAACGCAAATAACAAGTTGGGCAATGACCACAAACTGCCCTTGGGGAGTCCTCGCGCAGATATCCCCAAACCCAACCGTTGTCATGGCAACTACACTAAAATAAAGAGCGGAAATCGCATCCGCGGGCCTCGTTAAAATATCAAAGGCCGCATAAAACACAGCAAAATCAAAAACGACCTCGGCGTAATGCAAAGCTAATAAAAGAAGAGAGCGACGGTAAGACACAGCCACCGAATGGATATCGGATAAAAAAACGAGATGCATAAGATGGATAAATGTTTCAACTAAAAAATAAACAATAAGAAAAATCACGATGCCTTGATGATACCATCCCTGCCAAAGAACAATCACGGGAAAAATCAATTTAAAAACCGTATAACATTCCACGGCTAATCGGCGAGAAACGCTGCCCCAGTGACCGAAAATCTCTCGAATCAATAAAATCGGAAAGAAAAATTGGGAAAAGCACAGGAAAAGCCGAACAATCCGGTCCAAACCATACGTCTCTTCATCCCAGACCCGCCTAAGATAGTAAATTTGCTGGCGATAAGCTTGCTGAGGTTTTCCTTGAGATGTTTCTGGAGTATTAATGAAAATCTTTAATAATCCCACAAAAACTTTCCCTTCCTCAAATCGACACAATGAAATTCAATTCAGTCAACCTAAATCTATCTGTGATAATAAAGGGTATAATATTGGAGTTCGTCATCGTCGGTAAACCATTCCCCATCGGACCCGGGACCGATAAATTTAAGGTCTTTGGATTTAACTCCATTAGGGTCATAAATAGATCCTTTCGCCGATGAAACGACATCATCCGCCGTGAACCATGCGCCGTCCGGGCCGGGGCCGTCGTGGTCCCGATGAAACTCAACGGCTTTCATCACCCTTCCTTTTTTATCATTCTCGAAACGGTGATATTTTTGGATATCTTTCCCAACATATTCAACGTCTTGGACCAGAAAACCCGCATTATCATAAGCAAAGGCCATCGCCCGAATTTCCTCGTTGTTGGCATCATATCGCACAGCCTTCATTTTTTTTCCCTTCTCATCATAGGTGTATTCTTCGGCATATTGCTTCACATCCTGACCATCAAAAGAAGTTTCTCTTAGGACCTTGCCCTTTTCGTCATAATCATAAATCTGATAATCCTGTAACGCATCGTCAGGCGTAAAAACCGTATTGTCAGGCCCGACCTTCAACGTTGATTTTTGCGTAACGCGCCCTTTCTCATCATAATCAACAAAGCAATAATTATAGACCTCATCATCGTCGGTAAACCAAAGGCTGTCTTTCCCCGCTGTATATTTAATTTCTTTGTCCTGACGGATTTTTACTTCTTCGAATTGTTGCGAAGGTTCCTCGAAGACCCCTTCAGAAAGATCATCGGATTTATCCCGAACTTCGATTTCCGGAAGTGTTGGGGCAGAAATCCTCTCATCCATCATATCGACATCTGAAATTTGAGCGAACGATTTTGCGGATACCCCTAACAATCCACCCCAGAAAAACAAAAACACAAATAACAACAGAAAACTCATTCTTCTCATGAAACGATTCCTCTCCTTCTTATTTTTGCGCGGCACTAAACGCGGCTTTGGTTTTCTTTGTTGAAACCGTTTTGACAACGCGAAAACCAATCACCTGTCGGCTTAAATAATCGTAACTGCGAAATTGATTTTGATAAACCTCTTTGTGAATAACCGTATCCATCACAAACGGCCGGCCCATCTCTTTACGGTAATTGGGGTCAAAAAGAAAACTCCCTCCTCGAAGAACGCGCGCCGCCTTGAATTCCTTAAACACGGGCAAATAAAAATACAGGCTTTGCCCCGCACCGACTGGGTCGGTTTGCTTTGCTTCTCCGACGTAAAAATCATTGTACCAATCATTGCACCATTCGGCGACATTGCCGACTAAATCACTGACCCCAAGCGCATTATCGCCTTTGGGAGAAAATGTCCCTGCTGCTTTTGTATCCACATCAACTGGATTTTTGACAAGATGCTTAATGTTGGCTAAAGTCTCATCGGCCTCCGCATTCCCCCAAGGATATTTTCTTCCATCCTTATATTGGGCAGTGTATTCCCATTCGGCTTCGGTGGGCAAACGATAACCTGTCTTTCCGTAAACCTGCGCTGACCAATCATCTAAGTTATAGATCGGCGTCAATCCTTCGATTTCGCTCAACATATTGCAATAAAACGCGGCCCCGTACCACGTGACCTCGACAACCGGAAAATTTTCTTTTCCCGGATGAGCGCTGAATTTCCCGTCGGAAAATGCAATCTGGGAATGCTCATCAAAAACATCCTGATATTTTTGAGGAGATTTTGAAACGCCGTGGGCTTCTCGCTTTTTGGATTTTTCGCTCAAGTATTCGGCATCAAGATAACCTTTCGAAAGGGCATAATTGAGGACATCCGCATATTGCTGATTT
>CAZAPN010000072.1:0-8324 GCA_964487145.1 uncultured Planctomycetales bacterium
GAAGAGCCGAGAAGAAAAAAAAGGGATTAAATAATTGTTTGTTCGGTTTCACGATCAAAAAAGTGCACCTTGCTCATGTCGAGAACGAACTCCATATCTCGATTGATTTCTGGTTTATTGTGAGCTGCCACGCGGGCGATCAATGTGTGTCGACCGGTATTCAGGTTCAAATAGACTTCAGACCCCATCGGTTCAACCACTTCGCAGGTCGCGCGAATCGTATTCCATCGAGGGGCTTCTGTCATAAAAAGCTTATCATAAACATCTTCCGGACGGATGCCGAGCGTGACATCTTGGCCAACATAGCGGGACAAGGGAAGAAACATATCCTCAACGATCCGGACTTGAAAACTCCCCTCAGCAAAAAATAATTTTCCATCGTTTTTAACAATCTCGCCTTGCAGAAAATTGATGGGAGGCGAACCGATGAACCCGGCGACAAATTGATTGGCAGGATGATCGTAAACCGTAATCGGATCCGCGCATTGTTGGATTTTCCCCTCATTCATGACAGCGATGCGGTCCCCCATGGTCATGGCTTCTGTCTGATCGTGGGTCACATAAATAAACGTTGTTTGTAACCGCAGGCGCAATTTATGAATTTCCGTCCGCATTTGCACACGGAGTTTGGCATCCAAATTACTCAAAGGCTCATCAAAAAGGAACACAAGCGGTTTTCTGACGATCGCCCGACCGACCGCAACGCGCTGACGTTCTCCACCCGAAAGCTCTCGGGGACGACGGTCCAACAATTTTTTAATCCCCAGGACTTCAGCGGCTTCATAAACCCGACGGACAATTTCAGGATGAGGATAACGCCTTAATTTAAGACCAAACGCCATGTTTTCAAAAACCGTCATGTGAGGATAAGGCGCATAATTCTGAAAAACCATAGCGATGTTCCGGTCTTTGGCAGGAACGTCATTCACGATACGATCACCAATCGAAATCGTTCCTGACGTCATTTCTTCAAGACCAGCAATCATGCGAAGGGTGGTTGATTTACCGCATCCGGAGGGACCAACAAGGACCAAAAATTCTTCGTTTTCGATATTCAGGTTGATATTGTCAACGGCCTTGACATGATCATGATAAATTTTAGAAACGTTTTTTAGACTGACGGGAGCCATTTCTTTCTAAAGTAGTTTTCAGTGACCGTTTTTTTGATTATCCGACTGAAAAGCGAACCTATTATAACAAAAGAATTGAAAGTTGTGACAAGAAATGTGCTCTCTTCGGAGGCAATCAATTGTTGATTTTCGGATTGCCTTGGGCATAACTCAGGATTTTACTGATTGTGTTTTTCAAATCTTTGCGATGCACAATCATATCAATCAATCCATGCGCTAAGAGAAATTCGGATTTCTGGAATCCTTCAGGAAGTTTTTGACGAATGGTCTGCTCAATGACACGCGGCCCCGTGAATCCGATCAAGGCCTTGGGTTCAGCAATAATGATATCTCCAATGCCGGCAAAAGAGGCCATAACTCCGGCCATGGTCGGATTGGTTAAAACCGAAATAAACAAAAGACCAGCATCATGATGTTTGGCTAAAGCGGCACAGGTTTTCGCCATCTGCATGAGCGAAAACATGCCTTCATACATTCGGGCCCCCCCGCCAGAACCAGAGACAATGATAACCGGTAATTTATGTTTCGTCCCTGATTCAATGATCCTTGTCAATTTTTCCCCAACGACAGATCCCATCGAGCCCATAATAAAACGGGAATCCGTCACCCCTAAAGCGACTTTTTTCCCGTCCATCTTTCCTAACCCGGTCATGACGGCCTCGGGAAGGCCTGTCGCTTTCTGGTCACCTTCTAATTTCTCTTTATAAGTTTTCGGCCCTTTGAATTCTAAAGGATCCAAGGTCTTTAAATGAGTATCAAATTCTTCGAAAGTCCCCTCATCCATCAACAGTTGGATGCGCTCAGGAGCGGTCAACGTGAAATGATAATTGCATTTGGAGCAGATGCTGAAATTTTCCTTGAGGGATTTATTATAAATCGGGGATTGACATTCCGGACATTTGGTCCATAAGCCGTCAGGAATGTCTTTACGCTTGATTTTAACTAACGTGTATTTTTTGGGGCCGAATAACGCCATAACAGAGATTTTTTAAGAATCGATTCGATGGATTGTCATCCCCGATAAGACTTTGGGGTAGAAATAAGTTGTTTTCGGAGGCATCCGCTCGCCATTCAAGGCAATGGCTTTTAAATTTTTAATTTTGACAGGATTCATGATAAAACAGGCGTCGGCAAGTTTTTCATCGACCGTGGACATCGTTTCGTCGAGATCTTTCGAATACTTGATATCATCGGGAGAAACCCCGCAACGGTCAAAAATAAAGGACTTCAAAATGGTCGCATCCAGATTGCGGAATTCTTTACATCCTTCGTGAATATGCTGGTCAATCAATAAACGATTCTTTAACCGCAAAAGATAAAGACCGTCTTTCGAATAGATCCCAAATGCGTTTTCATTCTGTCCGGCCTTGGCCAGCATAATCTGCAGGTCTTCCTTGGTCTTGATCCGATCCGTTCGGAAAAACTCGTCCAAAAGTGTTGGCTTGATTTTGATCTTCTTGACAATACGATGAATAGGCAGAATGACCAAATCCCGTGAATCCATATTTGTAAAATAAGTCATAATAAAATTAAACGGCTCTTGCCCGTTGGATTTCTTCTTATTGCGCAGTTTCGTCCGGCGATACTCTAAAGCGACTTCATAACGGTGATGCCCATCGGCAATAAAAAGTTGCTGCTCACCCAGATAGTTTTTGATCTCCGTGATGGCTGCCACATCATCGCAGCGCCATAAAGAATGGGTGACGCCCTCGGAATCATCGAGATGGATAAAAGGCTGAGTTGAACAGACTTTCTGATAGAAAATTTTCTCAACCCGTTTTTCCCAATCCGAATAGCAAACAAAAATCGGGCTTAAATTCGACTTAACATTCCTCATCAATCTCAAACGGTCTTCTTTGGCGGACGAATGGGTGTTTTCATGGGGATGGATATGATTGCCTTCCTTAATATCCTGCAAGCGCATCAAGGAAATAAACCCTAACCGGCTAAACTTTTGCCCACGAATAATAAAATCCTGTTTATAAAAATATATCTGGGGTTTTTCTTCTTCGATCAAAATGCTCTTTTTGAGCCAGTCTTCAAAGGTCGCTTTGGCCCGGGTGTATCTATTATCATAGCGGTTATCTTTGGGCTTATCTAACCCCAAAAGGACATGGATAAAATTGAAAGGATGAAGATTATGATAACGCAGCTGCTCATCCGGTGAGATAACGTCATACGGAGGGCAGACGACTTTTGAGACATCCGAAACTTTTTCAGGATTATAATAAATCGCTTTAAAGGGTTTAATTTGGGGCATAGGAGATGTCTGTTCCTTTTTCAGTTTAACATTCGTTGAACAAAGGCTTGTTGTACTTGAAAATAATAGCAAAATAAAGCTCCAGCGGAAACCAAAATCTTAAGAATTTCTCAAGAAGGGCTCAAAACACCTTTTGTGTGGTTCGGCAGGAAAACGTCTGTTTAAACCGGACAAGATTTAGGACAGCCAGGGCAACATGTCCCCCCATCGCTGTTCTTTGAGCTTGAGGTCCCCAAAGATTTCTCACTTTTGCTGGAAGGGGAAGTTTTCTTCTTGTAATCTGTCTCATAAAAACCGCTACCTTTGAAAATGATGCCGCTTCCCGTCCCAATAAGACGGGATAACTTGTTTTTCCCGCATTTGGGACATTTAGAAAGACGTTTATCATTCATGGACTGAAGGATTTCGAAGCTATGTCCACACGCTTCACACTCATACTGATAAGTCGGCATACTGATTCCTCTCTTATTTAAAGACCTTCTTTATTTTTTCCGCAAAAGAATCACTGGAGTCCAATTCATCCCCGCTTATGCGGGCGAACTCCTCTAATAATCGTTTTTGATCCGAAGTTAACCGGGCAGGGACTTCGATCATGACTTTCACATATTGGTCACCCCTGGTGTTGCCGTGCAAATCAGGCATTCCTTTGCCTTTCAAACGAAAGACTTTTCCGCTTTGTGTCCCGGAAGGAACTTTCATGCTGACACTACCGTTTAACGTCGAAACAGACACTTCGGCACCCAAGGCGGCCTTAACAAAACTTAACGGCAGTTCCAGATAGATATCATTGCCTTCGCGTTGAAAAATAGCGTGAGGCTTAATATGAATAAAAATATACAAATCTCCTCGCCCTGATGCGCCAGCCTCACCTTCCCCCCGAACCCGAAGCTGCGAAGAATTATCAACTCCTGCAGGAAATTTCACTTCAATATTGCGCGTCACCCGAACTGTCCCTTGACCATGACACTGAGGACAATAATCCGTGATGATTTTGCCTGCCCCTTGGCATTGGTTACACGTTTGGGCCATTCTAAAAAAACCGCTCGACATGACAATCTGGCCCTGGCCTCGGCAGGTTGGACATGTTTTGGCTTTACTGCCGGGTTTCGCGCCATCTCCTGAACAGGTCGAACAAATATCGTGTCGGGGGACTTGAATCGTTTTAGTCACACCGCTGTAAGCTTCTTCCAATGTCAAATCAACTTCAAACTGAATATCTCTTCCCCGTCGACCCCGTCGACTTGACCGTCCACCTCCCCCACCCATCACATCGCCAAAAATCTGGTCAAACAATCCCCCTCCAAAACCGAACTGCGATAGATCTTCAAAAATGCTTCCGAAGTCAGCTCCTTTAAAAATATCTTCAGACGTATATCGCTGGTCAATCCCGGCGTGACCATATTGATCATACATGGATCGCTTCTGTGGATCGGAAAGAACGGCATATGCTTCAGAAATTTCTTTAAACTTTTCTTCGGCATCCTTCTTCTTGTCCGCAGAAACACGGTCAGGGTGATGCGACAACGCCAATGACCGATAAGCTTTTTTTATGTCTTCCAAGCTCGCATCTTTTTTGACTCCTAAAACTTCATAGTAATCTTTTTTCATTCTTCAGTTTGCGAGTTTTACGAGTTACGAGTTGACGAGTTAAAAAAACTCGCCAACTCGCGCAACTCGGAAACTCGTCCACTTCTTTTATTTTTTATCATCCTCCGCCTTAAAATCAGCGTCAATGATGTCTTCTTTTTTATCTTTCTTCGGTTCCTCACCAGGACCAGATTGTTGTTGTCCTGATGACGAAGCCCCATTGGTCTGCCCAGCCCCTGAACCTTGAGAAGCCTGCTGGGCTGAAGCCGTTTTGTAAATCTCTTCGGCTAATTTATGACTCGCCTTTTGTAAAGTTTCCATCGATGCCTTGATCTTAGACGCATTCTTTTCTTTGATGGCCTCTTTCAAGGCATTGATCTCTTTTTCAATATTTTCTTTTTCACTCGAAGAAACTTTATCGCCATAATCTTTTAAAGATTTTTCCGTCGCATAAACAAGGGTGTTGGCCTGATTAAGCAACTCCACTTCTTCCCGGCGGCGTTTATCTTCTTCGGCAAATTTTTCAGCCTCTTTGACCATCTTTTGAATTTCTTCTTCAGAAAGTTTTTTAGGAGCCGTGATTTTGATGGACTGTTCCTTGCCGGTGCCCTTGTCTTTCGCGGCCACATGCACAATTCCATCCGCATCAATATCAAAGGTCACTTCGATTTGCGGAAGTCCCCGCGGAGCCAGAGGAATACCCATCAAATCAAAACGTCCCAATTCGGTGTTATCATTCGCCATCTGGCGCTCACCCTGTAAGACACGGATGGTGACCGCCGGCTGATTATCATCAGCCGTTGAAAAGATCTGGCTTTTTCTTGTTGGGACTGTCGTATTGCGCTCAATCAATTTTGTAAAAATCCCACCCAATGTTTCGATTCCTAAAGATAACGGCGTAACATCAAGCAGCAAAACTTCTTTTGCCTCTCCTTTAATGATCGATGCCTGGACCGCAGCACCCAAGGCCACGCATTCCATGGGGTCAATGCCGCGCTCAATGGTTTGTCCGACTTCTTTTTCAAGAAATCGTTGAACGATTGGCATCCGGGTCGGACCGCCGACCAAAATCACTTTATCGATTTTCAAGTCGCGTCCGGCTTTCGTTGACGCATCTTTGATGGCCTGGGCCACGGGGCCTCGACAGCGGTCAACAATCGGAGAAACCAAATCTTCCAATTTGGCACGGTCAATCGTGAGCGTCAAATGTTTGGGACCGCTCGCATCCGCCGTAATAAAAGGAAGATTAATATCAGTCGAAACCGTGCTCGATAGTTCGACCTTGGCTTTCTCCGCAGCTTCGCGAAGTCTTTGAAACGCCATCTTGTCATTTTTTAAATCGATCCCGCTGTCTTTTTTAAATTCACTGATAATATAATCGATCAGGACATTATCCATGTCGGTTCCGCCCAGTTGCGTATCTCCGCTCGTCGACAAGACTTCAAACGTGGCGGCTTTATGGGTGTCATCCCACCCCATTTCAAGGATCGTGACATCGAGCGTCCCACCGCCCAAATCGAACACCATGATCTTTTGTTCCTTGCCGGCCTTGTCTAAACCGTAAGCCAAACAAGCGGATGTCGGTTCATTGATGATTCTTAAGGCTTTCAACCCGGCAATTTCCGCGGCGTCTTTCGTGGCTTGACGCTGATTATCGTTGAAATAAGCAGGAACCGTGATGACGGCCTCTTCAACTTTGTCCCCTAAATATTTTTCCGCATCGGCTTTGATTTTTTGCAAAATAAAAGCACTGACTTGCTGGGGGGTATATTCTTTTCCGAAAACTTTAAATTTATGATCCATCCCCATCTTGCGCTTCGCGGCATAGATCGTTCCTTCCGAATTAATCGCTGCTTGTCTTCGCGCAGGTTCGCCGACCAAACGCTGGCCATCTTTGGTGAACGCGACAAACGACGGGAAAGCTTTCCCGGAAGCGACCCCAGC
This sequence comes from uncultured Planctomycetales bacterium, assembly GCA_964487145.1. Lineage (GTDB taxonomy): Bacteria > Omnitrophota > Gorgyraeia > Zapsychrales > CAZAPN01 > CAZAPN01. Next base: position 6,922 of record CAZAPN010000072.1, read on the forward strand.
CCCTTCAGCGGAAGGGATAATCACCGGCCGTCCGCCCTCCATCACAGCGGCAGCTGAGTTTGAAGTTCCCAAATCAATTCCGATTACGCGTGACATAGGTATTCTCCTTCTTTAAAAAATTCTGTTAACGTTATATTTTTCTTAAAACTTTAATTTTCTGGTTTGGGCGGTTCTTTGGCGCCTTTAGCGGTTGCCACCTTCACCTTGGCCGTGCGAACGACTTTATCGCCCAGCGTATATCCTTTTTGAAACTCATCTAAAATCGTCATCTCGGGAACCTGATCGCTCGGCTCCTGCATTAATGGCTCATGAAAATTTGGATCAAATTTTTTTCCCTTGGCTTCGATGGGTTTAACACCGTTTTTTTTCAGCATTTCATAGACATGCGCCATGACCATCTCAATCCCTTTTAAGAACGCCTCATAGTCTTCGTGTTTGGTTTTTGCGGCCTCGACCGATCGCTCTAAATCGTCAAGAATCGCCAAAAATTCCTGAATCAATCCTTCGTTGGCGTATTTCACGAACTCCATTTTCTCGCGGTCCATGCGCTTGCGGGCATTTTCGAATTCCGCGAATAAACGCAAATATTTGTCCTTATACTCCGTTAAGCTCAGAGCCATATTTTGATAGTCGGACTCTTTGACGGTTATCATTTTGGTATCCGCCGGTTTCGAAGGCTTTCCGTCATTTTTTACCGGCTCTTGCCAGGGTGTTACCGGAACTTCCGGCGTTTCTTCTTTTTTATTTTTATCAGCAGGGATCATCTTATAAAATCTCGTTCATTAAATCTGAAAAATATTCCAAGGTCGAAACGACCCGTTCATAATCCATGCGCGTCGGACCCAAAATGGCCAAACGCCCCGAAGGACCGTTATTTTTATGATATTGAGAAATAACAAGCGAGCAATCGTTCATCTCAGAGCATTTCATTTCTTCGCCAATGTAAATATCCACTTTATGCTCTAGCTCGCGATTAATCAAATCAAAAATGCGTTCTTTCTCTTCCAGCATCGCCAACAAATGTTTAATCCGTTTAAAATCGTGAAATTCCGGATAGGCAGGAACAAAACTCATACCTCGGCAGAAAATTCGTTCACCTTCTCCATCGATTGTGACAATGCTTGTATAGTGCGTCATGTCGGAAATCACCTGGGATGTTTTATCTAATAACCGCTCTAACTCTTTCATGCCCTGCTGATATTCCGATTGAATACGCGTCTTTTCCGCCTCAAGCAATTTAATCTCATTCATCAAATTATCCACATAATATCGATAACCGAACTGAGTGGGAATGCGGCCAGCGGAAGTATGCGGATGCGTGAGATATCCCTCCTCTTCAAGCTCAGCCAAGATGTTTCGGATGGTCGCCGGGCTTAAGTCTTTAAAATACTGCTGCACAATCA
>CAZAPN010000073.1:0-8307 GCA_964487145.1 uncultured Planctomycetales bacterium
ATAAATCCGACATTGAAGAAAAAGAACTTATTGAATATTTTAATCATGATGAAAATGTGAATGTCATTCTTATCTATATGGAAGGGATCAAAAACGGCCGTAAATTCTTGACCACAGAAGCGAAAAAACCTGTTGTTGTTTTAAAGGTGGGACGCTCTCAGCGAGGGGCCAAGGCGGCGGCTTCTCATACCGGATCTCTTTCCGGAGCCGATAAAATTTATGACGCGGCCTTTCGTCAAAAGGGCATATTACGGGCCAGGACCTTTACTGAAGCCTTTGGTTGGTCCATGGCCTTGTCTCAGCCATTCCCCAAGGGGGATCAGTCTGTGATTATCACCAACGGTGGCGGCATTGGCGTGAGTACAACCGATGAATGTGAAGCGGCAGGGATTAATCTCTTGGAAGATCCGCAATGGTTAGAAGAAAAATTCCGAAGGACTATGCCCGATTTTGGAAGCACCAAAAATCCGATTGATATTACGGGCGGGGGGAAGGTCGAAGGGTATCGGCAATCGATTCGGATTGCTTTGGCCGAGGATAGAATTCATTCCCTCATCATCCTTTATTGTGAAACGGCGGTAACAGACCCTGTTGAGATCGCGCGCGTGATTTCCACCGAATACGAGACCGCGAACAAAAACAAACCCATTGTTGTTGCCATGGTCGGGGGAGAGAGAACCCGTGAAGCCTTGCAACATTTGAATGCAAGTCATATCCCGGCGTTTAATTCGGTCAACGAAGCGGTTTCCGCGCTTAAAATCCTTTATGTATGGCGAGATATTTGTCAGCGTCCGAAAGATGATCCCACCATTGAGCCTGTCCCCCAACCTGTTGTCGAAATGATCCAGAAAATTAAATCCGAGAATCGCAGTGTCGTGATGGAAAATTTTATCGTTATGCGGGGTCCCGACACCCCCCTGGGGATTTGCAACCGATGAAGAGGATGCTGTCCGTAAGTCGAAAACGTTATATCCCTTGGCCATGAAAATCGCTTCTCCTGACATTATCCATAAAACAGATGTCGGGGGTGTTGTTTTGAATATCCGCAATGAAGAAGAATTAAGGGCGAAATATCGGGCGATGATGGAAAAGATGAGCCAAAACTGTCCGAAAGCAAAGATTTTAGGAGTGAACCTTATTCAGATGATCAAGGGCATCGAATGCATTGTTGGGTTAAGCCATGACCCGCAATTCGGGCCTGTGGTCATGTTTGGTTTGGGCGGTGTTTTTGTTGAGGCCCTGAAAGATGTTTCTTTTCGGATTGTTCCTTTCGGTAAAATCGAGGCTGAACGGCTTTTAGGGGACATTAAGAGCAAAAAGATTTTAGAAGGTTTTCGCGGAATGCAAGCACACAAAGAATCGATTGTCCAAACCGTGTGTGCCATCCAGAAGTTAGCGAATCTGGTGAAAGAAATCGATATCAATCCTCTTATGACCTGCCAAGACGGAAGTTTTGCCGTGGATGCGAGGATCATTCTTTAAGAGAATTGTTTAGAGTTTTTTAGGAGAAATAAAAGGGGCCAGTCCCGCCCAAGGCGGGACTGGCCCCTTCGATTTCCTTCAAAAATCATTTCTTAAATTTCTTCCGTCTTTTGTCCGAGACCCAAAATTCCATATATCTTCCTAGCATGAGTCTTGTCTGAGCGTCTAGCGCCGGCAGGGCACTCAAGAATAAAAGGATGAAAGGAATCAAAAGCCATTCCAGGGCATGCCCTATTTTTTGAGAAAGGCGATGCCGGGTCGGGTCTTTGGGAAGAAGGGCGAGACTGAGTAGAATCGATGTTAATAACGACAACGACGCCAGGTGAAAAATGGTATTAGTAATGCGCGGCGCATTATAATAAATGACGGAATTCGCAAATTCTCCTCTTCCAAAAATGAGTGGAAGCCATCCGATAAACGTTAAAAGAAATCCCCAAGTGGCCCAAGAGACATGCCCTTCAAAAAGTTTGAAAGAGAGTCTCACTCGGTCATAGAGAGAAATCTTGTCAGATTTTAGAAAGGCCCTTAAAATGATTGGAAAATTCTCGACCCCCCAAGCCCAACGTCTTTTCTGCCGATAAACACTGCGCACTGTTTTCCAGAAACCTTCGGCCGAGACCACATCCATGGATAATGTGACCGGAAGAGGGATCACCCGATAATTTCCGTCATAATGGATGTAAGCCTTCCAATAGATCGCGGAATCATCCGATATCATATCCACCGGCCAATAGCCGACCTCAACTAAAGCCTTAAAACTCATGCTGTGACTTGAGAAGGTCACAAGTTTTTCCGGATTGGTTGCCTCAATCAGTTGGAAAAACGATGACCCGGTTTCAATGACTCGGGCAAATCCCGGGACTTGCCAAATATTATTGTGATACATGGGGATCGGCTGAAAACTTGCCTGAATGCGATTGGGGGTCACCATAAAGTAATATGTGAGACAGGCAAAGTATTGGGGGCTCACCACCGTGTCCGCATCAAAGCAGGAAATGATGACATTCTCAAAAGGGATTTTTTTCTCTGATAGATATTGGCTCACTTGCTTCGCTGCATAAGTGACGTTTGCCCCTTTGACACGCGCTTCTTGCGGTAAGTCGGCGGGGTGCGTGATGACGAGTAGATCCCAAAAATATTTTTTATATTCTTCGGCAAGCTTAAAAATGTTTTGTTTAACTTCTGGTTTGGCCCGGTCTTCCAGGGCCAGCACAACGAGCATTTGGGTCGTTGGGAAAAGTTGTTCTTGTAAACCTTTAAGACTGGTTTCGATAATTTCTCGGTTTTCCTTGATAACCGGAAAGAGCACCACGTGATAGACATCTGTTGTTAAGGGGGGCGTTATGCCTTTTTGTTTGAGAGTCAAAATTTCGTTTCGATGGATACGGGAAGAAATCCATTGAGTAAAATTTGATTTATCAGGGATTTTCTGCTCGGAAAGATTGTCATTGAGATGATCTAATCCCTTCACGCGCTTAAGCCAAACCGTTTTGTCTTCACTCTTCAGACGAATGTAAGAGATCACAAGGAATGCCGTCATATACAATAATCGCAGGAGCCAGAAGAAATTAAAAGCAATGATGATCACAGCAGCCACGATCGGTTTGACAAAAGAAAGGAGAATCATGCCCAGGAGAATGGACCAGCTGCTTAGCCCGGGAATCATTTCCAGGATACGCTGTAATCGTTTTTCCTGCCCTTGAAGGTTTCTGATGGAAAAATTAAAATGATTCATTTTATCTTTTCTTTGTCTTCGATCCGGGGGATTGAGATTAAGGGTTTCCCCGGGATAATGTCAATTGCGGATAAACATTGTGTTTGTCGATCCAGATAATAAAGTTTTTCCTGTTTGTCATCGTAATAAAACGAGGTGTTCTCCTTAACGGGGAGGATTTCATTCACGGAAAGAGGATCGAACGTTTCAAGCCCGAGCAGGTAAATCTTATTCTTGTCGAGATAAATGAGATACGAATTGTTATTTGCCCAGAAGACTTGTTCAATCCTTTGGCCGGTTTTCATGACCCATTCGATGGAAGGGTATGCTTCTTGGGGAGAATCGTCTTTTGTTGTTTTGATCTTCTCTAAATGCACAATGCCGATCTGACGGTCAGTCCAGACGGCAAGCTGTTTTTCTTCTCTGTCAAAAACAAATCCCTTGATGCCCCTATCGGTTAACAAAAAGGGAGGATGATTGAAGATCCAAGACCCCGCTGAGCCTAAAAAGAAAATCGTGTCCTCATGCTCAGGAACAATTTTAAAAAATTCTTTTTGGCTCGAAAGGGCCTCCATTAATCTGCGGTCGCTATTGACTATCTGTGAGTTTTTTCCGTCATAATCCATACGATTCAATTCATAATTTTCCGACAGGAAATAAAGCTTCTTGTTCGCGAGCCCCCATCCGCGGGCATTCTCGACGACCTTGGGGAAGATGGCTTGCGCCACGACATCCACGCGATGGAGATTCTCTTTTTGAAGAATGAAAAGATTGCGGTCATCCTGATTTTCCCAGAGGATCTCGCGGGTCGGCTCTAGGAAAAGGTTGGTAATGTCCTCGACCTTGGGGGAATCATTTTTGAGGTCAATAAAAAGAAATTTGTTTTCGTTTTTGATGGAAACTTGAAAAATGACATAGGCACTGCTTTTGATTTTAAACGTACGCACGAGCGTTGCCTCGGCATAGATAAAATTCGGGGCAAATAAAGGAAGGGGCTCTGATTTCGATGCGTTGTTGGTTGTGTCTGCGAAAATCTTTTCATCCAAGGTTTCCCGAAATCGGTAAATAAAGATATCTTTTAAGGTCGGGCCTCTGTGCAGAAGGAACAACGAGGTGCCTTCAATCGGGGTCATGCCTTCAAACCATAATGAAGATAATGTCTTGGTTCTCCAACTGTGAGGAATGAGGATTAAGTTTTCTAATTTAGAAGCTTCTTCCGCTTTGACCGGAATGATTTTTTCCCAAGGAAGATAGTTTTCCAGAGTTAGCTTGAGGGAATAACGGCCGGGAGAAAGATTCCGGATGGTGGTTGTGGTTTTTTCTTCCAGCCATTTTTCATCCAAGGAAACAGTGGCCCCGGGGGGAATTGTTGAAATATGGATGAGCCCTGTTTTGACGATCTTTTGCGTGTCCGTTTTGAAGATAAAGCCTAAGGCATAGAGGATAATCAGTGGACAGAAGATGATATAGATGAGGGCAAAAAGATAAAAGAGAATTTTCCTTAAGATAAGCATAATATTCGTTATAATAGATACAATTTCCGAGAGGGGAACAACGCAGATAGTCATATTAAATGAGGCTTGGTGAGAAGTCAAGAAATGAATTCGGCCAAGGGTATTTCAAGACGACAAACTTAAAAATACCGATGGTTTTTTTAAAAAGGAGCAAGAATGAATCAGGGTCATGAGGTGGTGATTCGCAAGTATCAACCCCGAGATCGGACCGTTGTCCGGAGGATCAGCTATCAGACGGCTCTTTTGGGGCATGCCGAGAATTATTGCAGTAACCCGGAAATCATCGAGGACCTTTTGACGAAATATTTTACGGATTACGACACGAAGGCTTCTTTCGTCGCCGTTTGTGGTGACCGTATTGTCGGATATTTAACCGGGGCTTTGAATGAGAAAAAGGTCAAATGGACATTTTTGTTTTTTATTTTGCCAGAAGTGTTTTTTAAGGCGATTTTTAAAGGTGATTTTTTAAAAAGGACAAATTGGCGATTCCTATGGAATCTTTCAAGAAGTTTTTTTGAGAATGAATTCAGCTTGACCCATCTGACGCGGGATTATCCGGCCATCCTGCATATTAATTTAGACCAAGATTTTCGTCACGAGGGGATCGGCCGAAGACTGATGGAAACTTATTTTTCTTTTTTAAAGGAAAACCATGTTCGGGGAGTCCGCGTGTCTACCATGACAGAAGAGGCAAAAATATTCTTTGAGAAAGTAGGTTTTCAGCTGCTATCCACCCAAGAGCGGAGTTATATGGAGTATATTCTTGGAAGAAAAATTCCCCACTATATTCTAGGGAAAATCCTGTCGTAATTTTTGTTGACATCTCCGGAGGGGATAGTTATGTTAGGTTTAGCCTTGTGAAGGATTCAAATAAAAACTTGGGGGAACGCATGAAAGGGAAAATGAAAATTGGAATATTGACCGGAGGCGGAGATTGTCCCGGATTAAACGCCGTGATCCGTGCCGTGACTAAAAAAGCCATTTTTGAGTATGGCATGGATGTCATTGGCATCGAGGATGGTTATGAAGGATTAATCAAAAACAAATACCGGACTCTCGAAAGTCATGATGTCTCCGGGATTCTCACTTTGGGCGGAACCATTTTAGGAACATCTAACAGGGCAAACCCTTACAAATATCCTGTTGAGAAAAAGGGCAAGATTGTTTTTGAAGACCTTTCTTCCCACGCCATTAAGACGCTTAAAAATCTAAAAATTGATTGTCTTGTCTGTATTGGGGGCGATGGCACGCTTCATATCGCTCAGGCCCTGAGCCGAGGGGGTATTCCGATCGTCGGAGTCCCGAAAACAATTGACAATGATATCATCGGGACAGAAATCACTTTTGGTTTTGATACGGCAGTCCAGATCGTGACTGAAGGGTTAGACCGGGTTCATACAACGGCGCAATCGCATCATCGCGTCATGATCATTGAGGTGATGGGACGGCGTGCCGGTTGGATTGCTTTGCATAGCGGCATTGCCGGTGGTGGGGACATTATCCTTCTTCCGGAGATCCCTTATGACCTTTCTTCGGTGATCCAGCGGGTCAAAGAACGCGGCCGGAAAGGAAAGCGGTTCAGTATTATTGTTGTGGCCGAAGGCGCCAAACCCAAAGGCGGAAATGTTGTGATTAAAAAGAAAGTCGACACAGACGGCACAGAAGCGATTCGGCTGGGCGGAATCGGTTTTGTCTTAGCCGAAGAAATTGAGAAAATTACAGGATTGGAATCAAGGGCCGTTGTTATGGGCCATTTGCAAAGAGGAGGGACCCCGACTTCGTTTGACCGTGTCTTGGCGACCCAACTGGGGACCCGCACCGTCGATTTGATCGTTAAAGAAAAATTTGGACATATGGTCGGGGTGCAAAAAGGAGATTTGGTTGATGTCGCCTTGAAGGATGTGGCCCAGGGCGCTCGATTGGTCCCTTTAAACCATCCTTTAATTGAATCGGCGAAATCCGTCGGAACAAATTTTGGAGATTAATTTATGAAAAAATTCTTTAATCATTTAAAGCGGTATATCTTCCGCGGCTTTTTTGCCATGATCCCTTTGGTCATCACGATTTTAGTCATGCAATTCGTTTATATCCTGGTGGATAAACGGGCGGCTAAATTTCTTTCAGAATATATCGGATATACCATCCCGGGGTTGGGCCTGTTGCTTGTCATTGCCGTCCTTTATCTTGTCGGTCTGATTACCAGCAATTTCATCGGCAAAGGGCTCCTCAGTCTTGTTGAAAACATAACAACCAGGATTCCGTTTATCAAGACTATTTATCAGATTGGTCAGCAATTATCTTTTTCCTTGTCTCTTCCGGAAAAACAGGTGTTTAAGAAAGTCGTTTTAGTGAGCTTCCGTCCCGGAATTTCGACCTTAGGGTTTGTGACGGGTTCCATCGTGGACAAGCGAACCAATGAAGAATATTATAAAGTCCTTATCCCGACGGCACCCAATCCGACCTCGGGCTTCCTTTTCTTCATCAAGGTATCGGAAGCGAAAGAGCCCGATCTGACCATCGAAGACGCATTGAAGATGGTGATTTCGGGAGGCATCATTAGTTCGGAAACTTTTAAAATCAATTCTTAAAAGGCAATATGTTAAAAAGTTTTGTCTTGGCCTTCATTCCTCTGTTTGTCACAGTTGACCCGCTGGGAATTCTGCCGATTTTTGTGTCGCTGACCCATGGCGCGGACAAAAAGAAAAAAAGAAAAATCATCATTGAATCCCTTTGGACGGCTACTGCTCTGGCTGTTTTCTTTATTTTTTTGGGAAAAATTATTTTTCAGATTCTGGGGATTTCCATGGGAGATTTTATGATCGCCGGAGGGGCGATCCTTTTTTGTATTTCGATCATTGATTTATTGCAACCCGGGAAACAATACCGACTCCCTCCACAGGATTTAGGCGTTGTTCCTATTGGAACTCCCCTCATAGTCGGGCCCGCTGTGTTGACGACCTCACTGATGATCATTGATATCCATGGGGTTTATATCACATTATTTGCGGTATTGCTGAACATCCTTTTGGTCGGTTATATCTTCTTTCACGCGGAAGCTTTGATGAAAGTTTTAGGCCACGCCGGCTCTCTGGCCCTATCGAAGATTATGGCGCTTCTGTTGGCCGCGATTGCGGTCATGATGATTCGCAAAGGTGTTGTTTTTTTTATGACCGGTACGGCACCGACTTTCTTTTAACACGTTTTGATTATGCAACCTTCATTTTTTGATTCTACGATATTCACTTATTTTGTTTTACCTTTGCTTATTTTTTGCGCTCGCATTTGCGATGTGAGCATCGGGACTGTCCGTATTATTGCTTTGGGCCGGGGCATGAGATTTTTAGCGCCCCTCTTGGGATTTTTTGAGGTTCTTATTTGGCTGATGGCCATTCGTCAGATCATGAGTCATATGTCTAACCCCGTCTGTTATCTGGCTTACGGGGGAGGTTTCGCCACCGGGAATTATATTGGGCTGTTGATTGAAGAGAAATTAGCTTTTGGGGCGGCGATTATTCGCGTCATTACAAAAGAAAAATCTCGCGAACTTGTGGCCAACCTTCGCGGCCGGGGTTATGGCGTAACAATTCTCGAAGGAGA
>CAZAPN010000074.1:0-8232 GCA_964487145.1 uncultured Planctomycetales bacterium
CGGTTATCGTACAAAAAGAATCCGTGAACGTGATGTCGGGTATGCCTATGATGAACAGCGCACCGGAGGGGATTTGCGCGTTGATAAGGAGATTTCCGAATATGTGAAAGCGGGTGCGACCTATAACATCGAAGAGGTCAAAATCAGCAACATGGAGGATGATGTTTCGAATGATCTTCTCAAGGAAGTCGGGACGAATTGGATGAGCATGATGAGTTTTCGTCTGAGCCGTGATACCCGTGATAATATTTTTAATCCGCGAACAGGCCTTCTTTTGAGCGGAACCGCGGATGTTGCCGGCGGGATGTTCGGCGGAGATAAAGATTTTACTCGATTCCAGACAAAGACCTATTATGATATTCCTTTATTTTTGGATTCTGTTTTGGAGTTTCGTTTAAGGACGGGATTTTCCCAGCCTTTCGCAAACTCGGATGACGTGCCGATTTTTGAACGATTTTTTGCCGGCGGTGCCTACACGATTCGCGGGTACAATGAACGAAAAGTGGGGCCCCTGGATCCCGTCACGAGTGATCCTATCGGAGGGCAGAGTTTATTCGTTGGAAACATCGAATATATGATTCCCTTGGTTGATTTCTTGAAATTAGCGACATTTTTTGATACGGGAAATGTCTGGTCTAAGGCGAGTGATTTTGGAAGCGGTGGATTTAAATCGGGCGCGGGGGTAGGTTTAAGGGTCAAAACTCCGATTGGACCGATTAATTTGGATTATGGATATCCGTTAAATGAGGAAGTTGGAGAAGAAGAACAATCCGGGAAGTTTTATTTTAGTATCAGTCGTGGTTTTTAAAGATTTTGATTCATTAAGGGAGGTGGGAGTCGTCGTTGAGTTCGGGGTTAGTCAGGGTCGGAATCAGTTTCTGTTGTGAAGGAAGACAAATCGATTTTAGAGAAAAAAACAAGGAGTTTCCTTTTTGGTAAACTCCAGAACAACCCAAAGGAGGATTTCATGAAGTCTTTTAAAATAATGTTGTTAGCTGTGGCAGCCGTCTTTTTATTGTCTGTCACATCACATGTTATGGCTGCGGAAAAAGGGATGGCGACCATTGATTTAAGTTCAGTTTTTGATCAATTTTATAAGACCAAAGATTATGATGCCACTCTTGAGCAAAAGACCAAAGCTTATGAGCAAGATCGTAAAGCCAAAACAGATAAGATTCAGGAAAATGAAGGCAAATTGGCTTTGATGAAAGAAAACGAAAAGGCCAAGCTTTCCGACGAAATCGAAAAACAAAAGACTGAATTGCTCGAGTATGATCGCCAGAAACAGACGGATTTAAGAAAAGAACGCGATGAAAAATTAAAAGAAATTTTGATGGACATTGAAAAGGTTGTCAAAGATTATGCCGTGAAGGAAGGGTATTCGGCCGTCCTAAACAATCGCGTTTTAATTTATGGAAGCGAACAGATGGATATTACCAAGCCCATCTTAGAGCTTCTGAACAAAAACGCCCCTAAAGCAGGCAAGTAGTCGAAGAATTCGTTTTATGCGTAAAACTTTAGCCGAGATAGCGAAATTTGTCGGCGGGGAAGTTGTCGGGAATTCCAAGTGTGTCATTACGGGATTATCGGGAATTAAAGAGGCGAACGAGGGCGACTTAACCTTTCTCGCGAATTCAAAATATTTCCCTTTAATTAAAGAGACAAAAGCGTCTGCCGTTATTACTCCACGGGATAGTGAGGTTCCCGGGAAATCCATTATCCGCACGGACAATCCTTCTTTGGCCTTCACCAAGGTCGCTTCCTTGTTTTTTGAAGGGAATGTTTCCCTTCCCCAGGGAATCCATAAAACGGCGATCATTGCCCCCGATGCGACACTGGGGAAAAATGTTTCGGTCGGACCGCACGTCGTCATTGAATCCAAGGTCAAGATTGGAAACGATTCGGTGATTTGTGCCGGGACATATATCGGTGCTGGCACTGTCATCGGAACGGGAGCATTGATTTATCCCAATGTCACAATTCGAGAGAGGATTGTGGTGGGGGACCACGTCATTATTCATAGTGGATCAGTGATAGGATCGGATGGTTTTGGGTTTATTTCTGTCGATGGTGCGCACCAAAAAATTCCTCAAATCGGAACTGTCGTAATTGAAGATGATGTGGAAATAGGGGCGAATGTCGCGATTGACCGCGCGCGTTTTGATAAGACCATTATCGGGAAAGGAACCAAAATTGATAATTTGGTTCATATTGCCCACAATGTGATTATTGGTGAACATTGTTTGATCGTAGCTCAGGTCGGAATTTCCGGAAGTTGTGTGATTGGAAAGAACTCGATTCTTGCGGGCCAGGCCGGGTTAGCCGGACATTTAACGATTGGCGAGGGGGCGATTATTTCCGCTCAAGCCGGTGTCACAAAATCTGTTCCGGCCCATACACAGGTTTCGGGATACCCTGCTCAAGTTCACAAGGAAGCCAAGCGTATCAATGCGCATATTCAGCGATTGCCGCATTATGTGAAATTGATCCAGGAGTTACAAGAGAAAATTAATCAATTGGAAAATAAAACGAGTAAATTGAAAAAATAAGTCTGGGGATCATGGAACCAAAACAAAAAACGATTCGAGGCACGTTAACACTGGAAGGGATTGGCCTGCATACCGGAAAGGCTGTTAAAATCACTTTGAAGCCGGCCGAGGAAAATGCCGGGATCCTTTTTCGTCGGGTTGATCTGCCGTCGTCCCTTGATATCAAAGCAGACTTTGCAAATATTGTCGTGAATAAGAATATTCCGCGGTGCACGTCTTTAGGGAAAAACGGGGTCATGATCCATACCGTTGAACATTTGATGGCGGTTTTATCGGGTTTAGAAATCGACAACCTTTTGGTCGAAATCAACGAAGAAGAACTGCCCGGGTTAGACGGAAGTTCAGTTGATTTTTTAACAGCCATTAAAAAGGTCGGTATTCAGGAACAAAAAGCATTGCGTTCTTTTTTTGCTGTTCGAGAGCCAATTTGGGTTGAAGACCGCGGCTCATCGGTTTCGATTGTTCCTGCTGATGATCTGAAAATTTCCTATCTTTTGGATTACGAACACCCTTTTTTAGATTCGCAATTCTTTGATGTTCGTTTAAATCCCGATTCGTTTGAAAAACAGGTCGCCATGTGCCGGACATTTTGTCTTGAGGATGAAGCCGATGAATTAAAAAGCAAAGGGCTTGGCAAGGGGGCCAATTTTCAGAATACTCTGGTCGTCGGTAAAAAAGGGGTTAAAGAGAATCGTTTGCGTTTTGATAACGAATTTGCCCGTCATAAAGTTTTAGACTTGATTGGTGATCTTTATCTTTTGGGAAGACCATTAAAGGGACATATCGTTGCGGTCAAAAGCGGGCATCACCTGAATTTTGAGTTGTTAAAGAAAATTGCTTCTCAAAAAGAGAAATATGAAGCGAAGCCAGTTTCGTTTCCAACCAATCCCATTGCCAAAACAGAACTCGATATTAGCGCGATCATGAAGTTGTTGCCTCATCGATATCCGTTTTTATTTGTTGATCGTATCATTGAAATTGAAAAAGGACAAAGGGCCGTGGGATTAAAAAATGTCACGTTCAATGAATTATTTTTTCAAGGCCATTTCCCGTCTCGGCCGGTCATGCCCGGTGTCTTAATGATTGAAGCGATGGCGCAGGTGGGAGGAGTGGCTGTCTTGGCCGAAGGGCAAAATGAGGGGAAGGTTCCGATTTTTATGTCAGTGAATAATGTTAAATTTCGAAAGATCGTTTCTCCTGGCGACCAATTAGTGATTGAAGCGGTTGTCTTAAAAAAGAAATCAAGAATGGCCCAGATCCATGGGGAGGCCAAGGTCCAAGACCAGGTTGTTGTGGAAGCAGACATGATGTTTTCTTATGGTGATGCCACCGTCGCCAGCACATAATTCAAAGAAATTTTATGAAAAATCAAATTCATTCTACATCCATCGTTCATCCTAAAGCCAAACTCGGACGCGATGTGATTGTCGGCCCCTATTCGGTCATCGGCCCCAATGTCACTTTGGGAGATTATGTTGAGGTCGGAAGTTTCTGTGTTATCGATGGGAATACCACCATTGGGAAAGGATGCCAATTCTTTACAGGGGCTGTGATTGGCAGTATCCCCCAAGATAAAAAATTTACTGGGAAAGAAACGACTTACTTGGAAATCGGCGAGAACAATGTTTTTCGCGAATACGCCACGATGAATCTTGGGACGGGTGAGGGCGGAAAAACCATTATCGGAAACAATAATCTTTTGATGGCCAATGCGCATGTCGCTCATGATTGTCTTGTTGGAAGTCATTGTGTAATCGCCAATTGCGGCGCCTTAGCCGGCCACGTCACGATGGAGGATAATGTTGTGATCGGTGGATTAACCGCGATTCACCAATTTGTGCGATTGGGGAAATTTTCCATTGTTGGAGGATGTTCCAAGGTTGTGCAGGATATTCCGCCTTTCTCCACATGTGACGGACATCCGGCCAAGGTGTTTGGAATTAATTCGGTAGGGCTGAAACGCGCGAAGTTTTCGTTTTCGACCATGCAGAATCTCAAAAAAGCTTTCAAGATTTTGTTTTTTTCGGAACTGTCCAAGCCCCATGCCTTGGAACAAGTGTCTAAAGAAATTTCATCCTTTCCTGAGTTGGAACATTTAATCGCTTTTATTAAAAGTTCAACACGCGGTCTCTGCAGTTAGTTGATAACCTCAATTGAAAAGAGTTTTTGTATGACGAACTCAAAAATTCTTGGTCTCATCGCCGGAAACGGCCGATTTCCTCTTCTTTTGGCCCATAGTGCCCGCCAGCAAAAATATACTTTGATTGCCGTCGGGATCAAGAAAGACACTTCGTTTCTTTTAAAAGGTTTGGTCGATCGATCGTTGTGGGTGGGACCGGGAGAACTCCGCAAGATGTTTGATTTTTTCAAACGCCATGGGGTCCAAGATGTCATTATGGCGGGCCAAGTTCATCCTAATAATTTATTCAACGAACGAGTTGAGTTGGACAAAGATTTTCAGGAGCTTTTTTTAGCCCTTCAAGACCGAAAGGCTGATACTATTTTTAAAGCGGTGGCCGATCGACTGAAAGTGGAAGGGCTACAGCTTCTTGATTCAACATTTTTGCTGAAAGACGCCCTTGCTCCTCGGGGAACATTGACGCAACGAGGTCCTACAGAAATCGAATTGAAAGACATTGAATTTGGTCGTGAAATCGCCAAAGCCATGGGAGGGTTGGACGTTGGGCAAACCGTGGTCATCAAAGAAAAGGCGATCGTGGCCATCGAGGCCATGGAAGGCACGGATCAGACGATCCTTCGCGGAGGACGCATTGCCTGCAAAGGTGCGGTCGTCGTTAAGATGAGCAAACCGAAACAAGATAATCGGTTTGATGTCCCTGTAGTCGGCCCGAGGACCATTCAAACCATGATTCGCAGCCACGCCAAGTGTTTAGCCATCGAAGCAGGCAAGACCCTCATGATCGACCGCGATGTTTGTGTCAAGCTCGCTGACAAAGCCAATATCTGTATTTTGGCCGCTTGAAAATCCTCACCTTAGTTTTTGATTGTCCTACAAAATTCTCATGAAACCTTAAGTCGTAACTCTTTTATTTTCAGGTATTAATTGAAAAAAGCTCACTCTTCTCATGGGGGAAGCAGAGGACTCTTTATTTGACACTTTTCACCTTTTTCTATATAATAAGCTCCTTAGTATTAATCAAAATATTAAAATAGGATTATTATGGAAATCAATGAAATCAAAGAAGTCCGTCTTAAGAAGCTCAACGATTTGGTTTTAAAGGGCATTCCTCCGTATGTCCTTCGATTTGACCGGACCAAAACAATCGGTGAAACTCTTTCCCAGTTCACGGAAGGAGCCAATGTCATCCTTGCAGGACGTCTTATGGCCAACCGTAAGCACGGAAAGGCACTCTTTATTGATCTTCAGGATCAAAGCGGTAAAATCCAACTTTATGTCAAGGCCGATCTTATCGGTGAGGAAAAATTCAATCTTCTGAAGGATTTGGATATTGGCGATATCATTGGCGTCGAAGGGGATCTCTTCACGACCCATACCGGGCAACAAAGTGTGCGTGTCAAAGATTTTAAGATTTTGACGAAATCTCTCATGTCTTTGCCGGAAAAATGGCATGGGCTTCAGGATGTTGAGATCCGTTATCGCCAGAGACATGTTGATTTGATTGTGAACCCTGAGGTCAAAGATCTTTTCTTGAAGCGGACTAAGATTATTTCGGCGATCCGAAGTTTTCTTGACGGCCGCGGTTTTCTCGAGGTCGAAACTCCGATGCTCCAGTCGATGGCCGGGGGCGCCAGAGGAAAACCTTTTAAAAGTCTCCATAATGCCTATGACATGGAAGTCTTTTTGAGAATCGCGCCCGAGCTTTATTTGAAAAGACTTTTAGTCGGAGGGCTGGAAAAGGTTTATGAGCTTAACCGTAATTTCCGCAATGAAGGGATTTCCACCCGCCATAATCCGGAATTTACGATGCTGGAAGTTTATGAAACTTATGTTGATTATAAAGACATGATGAAATTGACGGAGGACTTGATTACACACCTTGTCCAAAAGATCCACGGGGGTTATAAAGTGACCTATCAAGGCAAAGAAATTGATTTTACTCCGCCTTGGGAACGGCGTTCGTTCGCCCACATTGTGAAGGAAAAATTTAATATCGACTCCAAAGATGATGCGGCGACGATGCTTGAAAAAGTCAAGGCCAAACGAAAAGTCGGCCATTTGGATAAGTTGACCCGATCGGCGGTCATGAAGATTGTCGAAGATTTTCTCGATGAAGAAGCCTCGATGAACCCGGTTTTTCTGACGGATTATTTTACGTTTCTCTGCCCCTTGGCGAAAACCATGCCCGAGGACCCGTCGATTTCTCAGCGCTTTGAACTTTTTATCGCAGGGATGGAAGTCGGCAATGCCTACTCTGAGTTAAATGACCCTCAGGAACAGCGTCGTCGCCTTGAAGAGGATTTGACCGATGATACCGAAACGGGGCTCAGGGTTATTGATGAAGATTTTATTTCTGCCTTGGAATACGGAATGCCGCCGGCCGGAGGACTCGGCATCGGGATTGATCGCCTTGTGATGCTCTTAACGGACGCGCCTTCAATTCGTGATGTGATTTTGTTTCCCTTGTTAAAGCCTTTACCAAAATCCTAGACGGATACGAGCTCCCAAATGGGTTACGAATCTCTCATTAGTTATAAATATTTGACGTTGACCAAAGATCGCTTCATTTCGGTCATTAATCTGATTTCGATTGCGGGCATCGCCATCGGTGTCATGGCCCTGATTGTCGTTATTGGTGTTATGGCGGGGTTTGATCATGATTTGCGGGAAAAAATCGTTGGCACCAACGCCCATATCGTGATTGAAAAAGAAAACGGCATTCGTAACTCCGAAGAAATCCAAGAAAAGATCAAGGGAATCAATTCGATTGTCGGAGTAAGCCCCTATATTCACGGCAATGTTTTTTTGGAATACCATAGTCAGGCGATGTCATTGATTTTAAGGGGGATTAATCCTGCCACTGAACAAACCGTCACCAAAGTTAAAGATTATCTGGTCAAAGGAGATATCCTTAACCTGAAGGACGATGAGGTTGTCATCGGCAGTGAGCTGGCCCGTTATTTTGGTTATGGTGTGGGCGATCAAGTGACACTGATTGCGCCTGGTTCTGGGCTTTCGGGGCAAGGGTGGCGGCATACGCTTAAGATCGTCGGGATTTTTACCTCGGGGATGTATGATTATGACATGAACTTAATTTTTACAACGATTCCCAGGGCACAGATGATTTTTAATTTGTCCGATGGGATTGTTAGCGGCATTTCGCTTAAACTTAATAATATTTATGCGGCGGAGCAGGTCAAAAAAGAAATTCACGGTCTTATCGGGTTCAGTTATATCGTCAGGACTTGGGTTGATTCGAATCGCAATTTTTTTGCGGCATTAAAACTTGAAAAATTTGCCATGTTTGTCATCTTGACCTTGATTGTTTTGGTCGCCGCATTCAATATCATCAGCACGCTCATTGTGACCGTGACGAGCAAAGTGAAAGATATCGGAATTTTAAAAGCCATTGGTGTCCCCAGTGCCGCGATTAGGAGGATTTTCACTTTTCAGGGGCTTTACTTGGGCTGTGTCGGGACTTTCTGGGGTGTTGTTGGCGGTATTTTTTTATGTCTCATTTTAAAAAAATACCAGTTTGTTAAA
>CAZAPN010000075.1:0-8077 GCA_964487145.1 uncultured Planctomycetales bacterium
CCTTGTTCTTCATGACAGCCACTCGGACCAAGGGCTGAGTGGAAGAAACCGCCAAAGAAAAATCTTTGGTGGCAGCTGCAAAGATCAGGACGAAAACTCCCCCTGACAAAACGGCCCATCGGATGTATCTTTTAAGCGGAATCATATAGGCATTCTTTCAGATTTATCTTCGAGAAAATAAAAAAAGGATCAAACTGAGTAAAATACTTATGACAATGCTGGTCGCTAAAGGGAAATAAAAAGTAAAATTTTCTCTTTTAATCAAAATATCTCCCGGCAAACGTCCCATGCCAGGGATTTTTCCCAAAAAATAGACAAAGAATCCCACCAGAAACAAAATAAAACCGACCCCCATCAATATTTTGGCAATATCATTCATCAGGGGTTCTCACATGACCAGGGTTCAAGATTTCGATTCATACAACAGCTTATTCAAACCGATTAACGAAAAAGTTCTTTTTGAGATTCGGAACTGCCTGAGGGAGGAACACCCAAATGTTTATAAGCGACTTCTGTCAATTCACGGCCGCGTGGGGTTCTTTTTAAAAACGATGCTTTAAGTAAAAATGGCTCGATCACATCCACGATGGTATCGACTTCTTCATTCAACGTTGCCGCCAAGGCTTCGACCCCGACAGGCCCCCCTTTATAATTTTTAAGAAGGACAGACAGCATCCGCCGATCTGTTTCATCAAGACCCGCCTCATCAATACCTAAAGTTACCATGGCTTGGTCGACGATCTCCTTGCGGATGTGGACGGTTGATGATTTGACCTGAGCATAATCACGGACACGGCGTAAAAGACGATTGGCAATGCGAGGGGTCCCGCGAGAGCGGCGGGCAATCTCCATCGCCGCACTGTCTTCCACCGTCAAATTAAGTTTCTTGGCCGAACTGATGACGACAATTTTTAATTCTTCAGGTGTATAAAAATCCAAATGGTGAAAAATCCCGAACCGATCCCTCAAAGGAGAGGCCAAAAGCCCGCTGCGGGTCGTGGCTCCAATTAAGGTGAAGGGTTTCAAGTTAAAACGGATGGTCTTGGCATAAGGGCCTTTATCGACCACAAAATCAATCTGAAAATTTTCCATGGCCGGATAAAGGAATTCCTCAACCGTTTTAGACATCCGGTGGATTTCATCAATAAATAAAATATCGCCTTTTTCCAGATTGGTCAGAATCCCGATCAAATCACCGGCGCGTTCAATCGCGGGACCAGAGGTCACGGTAATCCGGGTGTTCATTTCATGAGCCACGATATAGGCTAACGATGTTTTTCCCAATCCAGGCGGTCCGGAAAACAGCATATGTTCGACGGGCTCAGAACGTTTTTTCGCTGCCTGAAGAGAAACCGAAAGGCTTTCGACGAGATCTTTTTGTCCAATAAAATCCTGAAGACGTGACGGCCTTAACGAAAGACTAACGATGGCGTCCTCTTCGGTCTCCTGGGTCAAAACTAATTTTCTGATGTCATCAACCATTGTTTGTCTCCGGAGGTGTTTCGGTCTCACTCTCGGGTGGAGTTTCGGAAGAAGTCTGGGGCGCGGGCTCCGCAGGCGTTTCTGAAGGAGAAATATTTTCACGGTTACGAATCACTTCAATGTCCCCAAACACCTTCTTTTGAACGACCAGGATTTCGCGCAACCGAATCAATTCCAAAACAGCCAAAAAAGTCACGATGATATCCAGTCGATCCTTGCCCCTTTTAAACAAATCAATCAACATAATCCGCGGCTGTTCAAGCAGAAGATGCAGGATGTCATGGATTTTCTGCTCAACCGTATATTCTTCCTTGATGACTTCATAAAAAACTTCCCGCGGGACATTTTTTAAAACGGATGTCAAGGCGGTAATCAAATCAAAAAGGCTAGCTTCGAAATAAACTTCTTTATTTTCGTCCTTCAAGACCTTGGCCGCTTCCTCGTCAACCACGCGGCCGAAGAAATCCTGACGCTGAACCTCGCGGGTCCTTAATTCTTCAGCCGCTTCTTTAAACTTTTTATATTTGAGTAGCCGGCGCACAAGTTCATCCCGAGGATCAACTTCTTCCTGCTCTTGCGTTGTCGGGTCTGGCGGAAGAAGCATGCGGGACTTGATTTGAATGAGGGTGGCCGCCATCACCAAAAAATCCCCGACCATTTCTAAGTCTAAAAGCTTCATCATTTCCAGATATTCCATATATTGCTGAGTCACCTGAGCAATCGGAATATCATAAATATTGATCTCATCTTTTTTGATGAGATACAGCAATAAATCTAAGGGGCCTTCAAATACTTCTAATTTAAGTTTATAGCTCATAATAACTAAATGGGTTATGAGGTTAAGGTAAAGAAGCAGTATCGTTTAGGGGTTAAGGTTAAGTAATTTTCTGACTAAACCCTAACCTTACGACTATACTGCCCTCCTAACCCTAACCTGATTACTTAACCTAAATAATCAAAATACGACTTCCCGTACCTCTTCCATGGTTTTTTGAGCAATAGCTCTGGCTTTTTTAGCGCCATCGTCAAGAATATCAATAATCGTGTTTTTATGATGCGTCAATTCTTTACGCTTTTCCTGCAGAGGAGCTAATCTCTCGACGAGGTATCCGGCCAGGATCTTTTTACACTCGGTGCAGCCTTTCTGAGCTTTGGTGCACCACTCACAAACTTCGTCCTTTTTCTCGGGAGCGAACGCCTCATAATAACTGAAAACATTACAGACATCCGGATGTCCGTGATCAGTAAGTTTAATCCGTTTGGGGTCCGTCACCATCGAGGAAACTTTTTTGATGACGTCTTCTTTGGAGTCAGACAAATTAATCGCATTTTGATAGCTTTTGCTCATCTTCCGATTGTCGACCCCTAATAAACGCGGTGTTTGGGTCAACAAGGCCTTGCAATCGGGAAAAATTTCTTTTTTATAAAGGTGATTAAACCGGCGCCCGATTTCCCGGGTCAGCTCAAGATGCGGCAGCTGGTCCTCTCCGATAGGGACGGTTGTGGCTTTATAAAGTAAAATATCGGCTGCCTGGAGAATGGGATACCCTAAAAATCCATAGGTGTGGAGGTCTCGGGTTGTAATTTCGCGTAACTGTTCCTTATAGGTCGGATTGCGTTCCAGCCATCCTAAAGGCGTGAAACATGAAAAAATCATATGAAGCTCGAGATGCTCTGGCACATGGGATTGAATAAAAACAATTGATTTTTTCGGATCAATCCCGCAGGAAAGCCAATCGATCGCATTATCAATGACATTTTCAGAAATCACTTTACTGTTTTCATATTCCCCCATCAGGGCATGCCAATCCACGATGCTGTAGATGCAACGGTATTCATCCTGCAATTTTACCCAATTCGATAAAGCCCCAACCAAATGCCCCAAATGGAGCTTTCCCGTCGGCCTCATGCCGCTAAAAACAGTTTTTATCATAGTGTCCTGGCAATCCGTTCTAATTCAAAGGCCTCAACCACATCTCCGACTTGATAATCATTGAAACCCTGAATCGTTAACCCACACTCAAATCCTTCGGAGACATCCTTCACATCATCTTTGAATCGTTTCAACGAGGACAATGTTCCGGAAAAAACAACCTGGCCGTTCCTGACCACATCAATATTGACCTTGCGGGGGACCTTGCCTTTAACAACATAACATCCGGCGACCAATCCTGACTTGCTGAGTTTAAAAACATTGCGGACTTCGATACGACCCATAAATTTCTTGCGAGTTTTCGGCTCTAACAAACCGGCCAAAGCATTCTTGATATCATTGATCGCATCATAAATGATACGGTAGGTTCTGACATCAATCTGTTTTTTCTCAAGTTCGACTTTCGCGCGGGGATCAATATCGATATTAAAAGCGATAATAATCGCATTCGAGGCATCGGCTAAAAGGACGTCCGAAGAATTCACAAGTCCAACTCCCATATGGATAAATTTCAACTGGACTTCTTCCGTTGAAATTTTTAACAAAGAATCGCGCAAGGCCTCCAGAGATCCTTGGACATCCGCTTTCAAAATAATATTTAATTCTTTGATCTTCCCTTCTTTAATTTGCGCATAAAGATCTTCCAAGGTGATCTTGGGTCCGGCGCTGCTGAACTTGTCGGTGCGCACTTGCTCCTGACGTTTGAAGGCGATTTCTTTGGCCTTGCGTTCATCCTCAACAACATAAAACCGTTCACCGGCTTCCGGAACGCCACTTAATCCCAAAATCTCGGCGGCAGATGCCGGGCCCGCCTCTTTGATTGGTCTTTCAAAATCATCAAACATGGCCTTAATCCGGGCCATGTGGGGACCGACAACAATGGCATCCCCTTCTTTCAACGTTCCGTTTTGAACAATAAGTGTAGCCACAGGTCCTCGACCTTGGGTCAAAAGCGCTTCCACAATAATGCCCGAAGCTTTTTTCTCATAATTGGCTTTCAGCTCTAACATTTCCGCTTCCAGTAAAATCATTTCTAATAAACGATCCACGCCTTCTCCCGTCGTCGCCGAGACGCCAACGACAATCGTTTTTCCTCCCCAATCTTCGGGAGACAGCCCATGCTCGGAAAGTTCTTTCTTCACACGGTCTGGCTCAGCATTACGTTTATCGATCTTATTTAAAGCAACGACAATCGGGACATTGGCCGCACGAGCGTGGTTGATAGCTTCTTCTGTTTGGGGCATGATCCCTTCATCCGCGGCGACAACCAAAACAACAATATCCGTAATATGCGCACCGCGGGCACGCATGGCCGTAAAAGCTTCATGGCCAGGTGTATCCAAAAATGTAATCTTTCCTTTAGGCAACTTCACCGAATAAGCACCAATATGCTGCGTAATACCGCCATGTTCCCCATCGGCAACACGGGTCTTGCGAATCCGATCTAATAACGAGGTCTTTCCATGATCAACATGGCCCATGAAGGTAACGACGGGCGGACGTGGTTTTAAAAGGGACGTATCCTCCTCTTCAACCTTATGAAATTCAATCAGGGTTTCTTCAATCGTTTTTCCCTTCGTTATCAAAAAATTAAATTCTAACGCGAGCTTTTTCACCAATTCTTCGTCGAGACTTTGATTGATGGTCGCGAAAACACCCATATCCAATAATTTCTTGAGGACAATGCTGGGCTTCTGCTGAATCTTGACCGAAAAATCTTTGACCGAAATCGGAAGTTGAAGCTCCAACTCAACCGCAGGTCCCTTAGGCTTTTCAACAATCGGCACCTTCACTTCAGGGGTAGCCCCCTTCTCATGAAATTTCGACTTTGGCGTAAAAACGGGCCTGAACGGCTTTGACACATGCGCAGGAGGCGGGGTGACCGTTTTCGGATGAGTAGTCAGAGGTTGCTGAACAGCAGGCTTAATTTCTTTTGGTTCGGGGACTTTAATTTTTTCTTTAGCGGGAGCGACCTCTGAAGGGGCCGAAACAGGTTTGACGGTTTCAACGGATTCCTTACTACTACCCTTTTTAACTTCCTTCGCTTTTGTCTCAGCAACTTTCTTAATCGGAGGTTTTATCTTTATTTCTTCCGCTTTCGGTTTTTCAAGAATCTTTTTCTTCTGATCTTTGGCTTTAACCGCTTTGGGCTCTTCTTTTTTCTTTTCAACCTTTTTCGATTTCTCTGCCTTTTCCACGGCAGCTAATCTCTTTTTTGAGGGAAGTTCCTCTTTAGGCTTGACGCCTTTATCCGCTTTAGAAGCTGTTTCCGGCTTAGACGGCGGGACTTTCCCGATCATTCCTTTTAATTCCGTTTTTAAAACAGAAATAACGACAGAATTGAGTTCCTGATCCCCTCCCTTGGCTTTCAATTTCAAGGATTTCAATTTTGTCAAAATAATTTCTTCAGTAAGTCCTAACTCTTTGGCTAAATCAGTTACGCGCATAATGTCACTTTCGTTAAAGATAAATTATGAAATCAACTTAACCTTGAACAAGCTTTTGGGCCTCTTCGATAATTTTTTTCGCTTTGACTTTCCCTAAACCTTTGATTTCCGTTAAGGCGTCAGGATCAGCCGCCGCAATCTTGTCAAGAGTATCATACCCTGCTTCTTTTAAAGCGGTAATAATTTTTTCTCCGACCCCGCTTAACCCTTGAAGAGGGTCTTCTCCGCCGGGAAGAATCGCTTCAGCCTCTTTGCGAGCCTGCTGTTCTTTCCATTGAGTCGCTGAGGTAATGTTTAATTCCCATCCCATAAGACGACTAGCGAGGCGAACATTTTGACCACTCTTTCCAATGGCAATCGAAAGTTGATCATCAGCGACAATAATATCCGCTTTCTTCCGATCTTTATCCACTTGAATCTGAGAAAGCTCAGCCGGCGACAAAGCCGCTTGGATATATTCTTTCATATCCGAAGACCAGCGGACAATATCAATCTTTTCACCCTGCATTTCAGAGACAATGCTCTTGACACGGCTTCCGCGCATCCCCACACAGGCGCCCACAGAATCAATTTTTTCGTCTTTCGAATAGACGGCGATTTTGGTTCGCTCTCCGGCATCCCGCGCCACAGACTTAATTTCCACGATCCCTTCATAAATCTCCGGAACCTCTAATTCAAAAAGGCGTTTAACAAAATTGGGATGAGCCCGAGATAAGACAATCTGAGGACCGCGAATCTCCTTACGGACTTCCAAGACAAAGGCACGAATCCGATCGCCTTGTTTAAATTCCTCTTTACTCGATTGTTCGCTGCGGGGAATAAAGGCTTCTGTTTTTCCAAGATCAACAATGATATTCCCTTTGTCAATCCGGTAAACACCGCCGCTAACGATCTCTCCCACTCTCGCTTGATATTCGCTGAAAACAGCATTTTTTTCGGCTTCGCGAATCTTTTGAATGACGACCTGCTTCGCTGTCTGGGCCGCAATCCGGCCAAAATCTTTGGATTTGATTTCATGCCCGTCGGCATAAGCCATAATTTTACCGGTTTTACGGTCAAGGACAACTTTGATTTCTTGTTCTTTATCAACGCTCCAGACCTTACGAGCCGCTGAGGCGACTGCCGACTCGACAGCTTCGATCAAAACGTCTTTATTGATACCCTTATCGCGTTCTAATTGTTCTAAGATAATCATCAATTCGCTATTCATACGATCACACCTTCCTGTCAATGCATTTAAGTTGATTCATTTATTCTAGGTTAAAATACTTGTTTGGCTTTATTAATTTTTTCTAAAGGAATCGCTATTTCTGTTTGTTGGGATTCAATCATAACAACACCCTCTTCAACGCGCTGAATGATGCCTTCATGTTCGATTCGGTCAGCAACAGGCTCGGATAAAAAGAAACGAACCTTACGCCCTTTAGCGCGAACAAAATCTTTGGTAGTCCGTAACGGCCGATCCAATCCCGGAGAAGCAACCTCAACAACATAATGCCGATCAATCAGATTCTCCTGTTCGATAGAAAATCCTATTTTTTGGTTTAAAGACCGGCACTCATCGAGCGTGATGCCTCCCTGCGGCTTATCGACTAAAAATTCAATGATCATGGTATTGCCTTGCCGACGGGTATTTAAAGCCACAAGTTCAATCCCTCCTTCACTTAACAAAGGACTGACTAAAAATTCAAGGCGTTCTTCTAAACTTTTTTTATTTTCGACAAACATTCTTAGCCAAATCCTTTATGCGGTTGGTGGCGTCATTTTTATCAACAACAAAAATTTCCCCTGTCGAGCGAAGTTTAATTTCAACCTTGCCTTCGGCGAGTTTTTTCTTCCCGATCACAAGACGTAACGGGATTCCCACCAAATCCGCGTCATTGAACTTAACGCCGGCTGTTTCGTCCCGATCATCCAACAGGACATCAATCCCTGAGGATCCAAGATCTTGATAATATTGTTTGGCGAGCGTCATGATATCCGAATCATTCACCTGGAGAGGTAATATTTCCAAATCAAAAGGAGCAACTTCCTTTGGCCAAACAATCCCTTTTTCATCATAATGTTTTTCAACGATGGTGGCGATCAAACGGCTTACCCCAATACCATAACATCCCATAATGATTGTCTTCTGCTTGCCGTTCTCATCCAGAAAGAACGCCTGCTGGGCCTGGCTGTATTTGGTGCCAAGTTGAAAGATATGGCCGACTTCAAT
>CAZAPN010000076.1:0-7824 GCA_964487145.1 uncultured Planctomycetales bacterium
ACATTATCATGACCTTTGACATCTCAGAATCGAAGGCCTATGATATTCGCAGACAATTGGAAGCAAGACGAGGAAAAACTTAACCCAGATTTTGCTATGTCGTCAGACGCAAAATCTGCCCGAAGGGTTGGGAAGTAAAATCCATCAGATTTTACTGATTTGCCAAGGTTACCCCAAAATGATAACATTTTGGGGTTGAGAGAATATCACTTTAAAAAAATAATTAAGGTATGGCTGAACAGCCTAAAAATAAAATGTTAAATTCAAAACCGATTATCATCTTCCCCTATCGGGGATATGAAAACAATAAACAGTGCGAATGGTATTTCTGGTGGACCGTTGATCGGTGCAAGGAAATTGACCCCAAACCCATTGTTGTTCTCCCTCGGGAGACGGTCATCCGGCAGAATGCCGCATCTTTTATTAAAGATGAACGATATAAGACCCTTGAGGTCCTCCAAACCTGGTCTGTCGACACCTGCCAGACATGGCTTGCTGGCTGGGGTTATGTGCTTGACAAGTATCCTAAAGTGGAAAGGATTGTCCAAATCCCCGGCGACCTGGATTATGTGAACGAGGACGTGAAATTCTATGACAACTTAAGCGCGTTTATAAAAAAAACAGACACTGATATCGCCATCGGAGATTTTGGGACCGGAGACAAATATAGCGCCAAAAGTTTGGTCGATACCTATGGGTCCTATCCGCTTTTGGCAAACTGGTTCCCTGAGGTTTCAAAAAGCTTAAGATCCTTGCCTCTGCACCGGTCGAGATCAGAGTTTCTCAATATCAAAGCATCTGTTTTACGTGACCTATTGATCAATAACAGAAATTTTGCTTATGAACAAACGTT
The DNA here is from genome assembly GCA_964487145.1 of uncultured Planctomycetales bacterium. Classification (GTDB taxonomy): domain Bacteria; phylum Omnitrophota; class Gorgyraeia; order Zapsychrales; family CAZAPN01; genus CAZAPN01. Next base: position 854 of record CAZAPN010000076.1, read on the forward strand.
GAATTTTCTCATCAAAAGCTGGAACCACGAGGAATCCAAGTGGAAACACAGTATTTCGGTCTCTTCCTTGGGGATCTTATCTGATAATAAATCCATTAGGGATTACAGGGCATCGGTTGACCAGATCGAACGGATTGAACGGATGCTGTCTTTACTATGGCGGGAAATTAAGGAACCCCAAAAAAAGGATGGCATGACCGATAAAGACTTAGAAAAGGAATATACTGTATTCAGCAACGAATACGACACGCTCTATGATAAGTCCAAGGGGATCATGGAAACAGCGCGAACAACTTTAAGAGGGCTTTTAGGTTTGTAACTAAAGAACACTTCGCACGTATGGGGGCAGTCCCGCCGACGGCGGGACTGCCCCCATTACTTTTTTTCACATTTTTCGCCGACTTACTTCCCTTCATGCGTCTGCTGAAAACTTTGACGAGAAATTGATTTATACTGCCGAGCAATGAGTTTCATCCTCTCATCCAAATCGGTCGCATACAAATCCATAAAAAAAGCCGGACCACCGAAAAATAACGAAGCGCCACTCAAGGCATTCCACCCGACATTGAGTGCATGACCCGCCACCCCTTTGCGGGCAAACCAATAATTTTTCACCACAAACAAAGATTTATAATAGTAATCCGCGGTTTCTGCGTCCTCCCCCAAAAGTTTAATCGCCATCACATCGGATTTAAAATGTTCCCGGGGCGGACTGCTGGACAATCCGAATTCCGGGTGGCAGATTTCATGGGTTATCACGCTTGTCAATATCTTGAAGCGGTCATCATAATAATTCTGATAAACATATTTCACAAAATCGGTGGGAAGAAAAACAGTCCTGTCGGAAATAAACGGAATCCCTTTCTGTTGATCCGCGTCCTTCCCTTCGATCAAGCGCAGCGAATAATTCTCTTTCAATTTAATCTGTGATTTCAATTTCTGGGACAACTGACTGACTTCAGCCTGGTAATTGGACGGCGGCGTGTAATAGTTGGCAGAAAAATTAAGGGTGGAGCATCCTTCTAAAAATAATAAACTTGTCAAGAAGAGGGATAAACACCCAGAAGTATTGGAGGAAATAAATCTGATCATAAAAAGAGAGGGATGAATCAATGTCGACCTTTTCAAATCGCTATTTCTTAACGATAAAATCAATGCGACTTTTATGTCTCAGGCGCAAACTCGGGACCCCGAAATAAAAAGCGTACGGCTTCCTATCTTTTCCCCTTGTTCTTTCGCAGTTCTCCGATCATGACCCTAGCCAGGATGCGGGGTCCGACAACGATAAGACATAACGCCTCGCGAAACGTAAAAAATTTCACGATAAAAAGGTTTTTCCAGAGGATCCTCACAAAACGACCGGGCGTATAAAAGGAATTCTTGATCTTCTTGCCGATTTTCTTCAAGGCTGCGTGGCTGAACTGGTCAGAATAAAGCTCCCCTCGCTCGGTAACATGATATCCAGGGGTTTTCTCCGCGAGTTCTTTGAGAGGAGAAAATTTTTCGATACGGAGCTTATTGCAAGAAATCGCATCCACGCCAATCTCTTTAGCAAACTGGGCAATCGCCAGCATTTCCTGTTCGGTTTCTCCGATATTTCCATAAATAAAATACCCATTAAAGAAAATCGGATAACGCCGTAAAACGGAAAAAGCCTTTCGGATGGTCGCCTGGTCAAATCCCTTGCTCAACTGTTTGAGGACCCAGTCATGAGGAGATTCAATCCCGACCAAAAGCGCCTTAAATCCGACCTTGACCATTTTCTGAAGAAGGCGTGGGTGTTTGGCGATATCAATCCGGGCCTGGGCCAAATAACGTTTTTTGATTTTACGCTTCAAAAGCAAATCACAGATCGCCTCGGTCCTGGCCGGATTGGTAAAAAGGTTGTCATCGCTAAACATAACAACCTGGGCCTTGAGACCTTCAATTTCATCGACCACAGATTCAACGTTGCGCTCGCAATAATCCCGTTTTTGGCCGAGGGGATTCAGGTTAAAGGTGCAAAACTTACAATTGAAAGGACACCCGCGGGCCGTCAATACCGCGTCAAAGTTAATCCCCCCTAAGCTCACCCCATTGACCGCAAGGTCATAACTGTTACGCCGCAAGCCCCGATCCGGAGCAGGAAATTCGTCAATGTCCGAAAAAGAGCGATTCGCGTTATGCACGATTTGATTGTTTTGCCGGAAAGAAATGCCAAGGATTTCTTTTAAAGGGACCCCTTTTAATATTTCCTGGGTCGTCTTTTCTCCTTCCCCCCGCACGATGATATCGATACGGGGACAGGCCTTAAATAATTCCTCCACTTTTTCCGTGGCCGTATAACCACCGATGACCAAAGGCATTCCAGACGGGAAGCTGTTCATAAGCTCACAAATCTCTTCGATCTGCCGGTCCCAACCGAGGCTCACAAAGACAATATCAATTTCATTTTGGATGAAATCCCGCAATCGGACCGGATCGGCCAATTCTTTTTCATACCTTAAATCCATGAGCGTGATTTCATCGACCAATCCCTTGGCGCTGGTCGCGACATACTCAAGTCCTGTGGGCGGGAAAAGCATCATCGTGTTATTCGCGCTTTTCTCAACATAAGGATTCAAAAAGAGGGCGTGCTGATATTTGTTGCGGGACCTAGGAATTGACTGCGAGGCCTGCGATAATTCTGAATCCAAAGGATTCTCAATCTTTACCATGAATGATCCTTTTTTAATTTCAATCGTTTAAAAAATGGGAAATGATGCTTTATCAATAACCTTAGACGCGAGTCGATCTAACCCGGATCCTTAAGCATCCGTTCTGAGGCCCTTATTGTACCACAAAGAAAAAAAATCAATGGGAGTTTTAATGGCGGATCCAATACTTGATGTGTCTGACAAAAAAATTTTCTTTTCAGGAGCCCAAAAAAACCGATGCAAGGACGGGATAAATCCTGATTTAAATGAAGATAACAACAAAAAAATAAAGCACCATCGCAACCAATCCTATGGGGACCCCAAACTTGGCCCATTCGGAACTCTTGATTTTAAGTTTCCCCGCAGAAATAATATTGGGAATATTCCCGGGGATGAGCATCCCGCCCGAGATCAAAAGCCCCAAGAGGGCTGCTTTGATCTGGACCAAATTCATGCTCGGCCCTATCTCAGCGGATGTGAGGGTTGCATTATCAAGTACCGCGGAAACCATATTGAGCCAATAAAGCCCCTGATAAGGAATTTTAGAGATATAGGTATCAATCACCGGTTTAAAACCTGTTCCCAAAAAAACCAAGGCCATGACAAAAAGATAAATTTTTAATGTCCGCAACAAAATGTCTTTAAAATTCTCTTTTATTGTTGAAGATAAGCCCTGATCACATTGATGACCGCTCGGCATCAAAAAAGCCCCCAGAGCACCGAAAGCAAAAACACCAGGGACAATATATATCCACAAATGTTTTAATAAAAAAAAGAATCCAGCCTGATAAGGGTCGCCTTTGAGTTTTGCTATGGCGATCGTTGCGAGTGGCTCACCGATGGGCGTCAAGGCCGCGCCCAATCCAATGGAAAAGCAGGCCAAAACAACCAAAATAATTTCATTCTTCCTGTCGAGTGTTAGGCTAGAAATGATTTCAACCAAGACAAGCGCGGCGATGATGGCCGTGATAACGCTAGAAAAAAGTCCGAGGATGACGATCACCAAAAAAGCAAACATTTTGAGCCCGATGGCATTGGCGATTTTATTGACATTGGACGAAAGGGCCTGCTGAAAGGTCCTGAATAAAATCCCGGCGATAAAAACCCCTAGTGTTATTTTGATGGGCTCCAGTAATCCTTCCTTCAATAAATGCGCGCTCCATTGGGATGTGAGCGTGACCGCAAGACACCCCATGACAAAAAGAAATATTTCAAGCTCTTCCTCTACCTTTTTGACTAAAAAAGGAAAGGCCAAAACAATAGCCAAGATAACAAATAAACCCAAAAATATCATTCGATGTGCCTCCTTTTATGGAGCCCCACGGGCAAGCCCATGGTTCCTTTCTAAATTACCCTACTTCGCTCAAATACTTTCGTGTTTGAGCTTCGCAGGGTTATCCGCCCTGAAGTTAAATGCTTTCCTTTTAGGGCGGAATCCGCCGAAGCGGTTCGACTTCGCGCACCGTTTTTAGAATCATCCTGAGCCTGTCGAAGGACAGCCGCCTTTTTTTCGCGTTCATCCCCGCCTAAAGGCGGGGTTTTCTGCGAAGGCGGATAAAAAAGGCAACTCAAGAAATCGAGTTGCCCTGGGTATTTCTGTCGAGTTAAAATTTTGTTATTGAAGGATGATCCCTCGCCGGATTTCCTCTTTCAGGCGGTCGCGGGGAGAGATGTCTTCAATTTCACTTCTTAATGCAATGCGATTGATCCCCGGGCGAAGCGCTTTGTTCTGGGCAAGGACATAATCTAACAATTGGTTGATTTCTTCTTCCGTCAGCTTATCAATTTCATCAAGGGCATTTAACACGTTTTCCTTAGAAAGCAGGTTATTTAATTCATCGTTAAAATTTCTCATAACGTGCCCCCCTGTCCCTTAAATCGTAAATTGTTAAAATAAAAAAATAACAGCAGAAGATTGCCTTTTTATTTTTTTATTCGGGTTTTGTTCACAGACGCATTTTACTGCTGAAATAATTCTCAAGCAAGGCAAATAAAAAATTTAAAATTTCAAAGAAAGATCACCAGGACACTTAACTGGTATGCCGCATCTCAGTTAACTTGATCTACCCCCTCATGGCATCTTTTCCCCTTATGATTTTCTATGCTCTTCTCGTTCTGCTGCTGGCTTCTGTTCATCATTTTAAACCCGCATCAAGACATTAACACCACGAGCAATGAAAAGGTTTGGCGGACTAACTAATGCACCCAGGGTTACGTAAAAATTTTCCCACACAAGCAGCCTTATACTTCCGGGAAACAAACGCCATATCCCGTGTCGTCATCCAATTTGTCTCAAAATCAACTCCCGCAGAACAATAAATCGGACAAGATTTTTTCAACAAGCTGATGCCGTATTTTCTAGGATGATCCAAGACATCCGTTCCAAAAAAAAGGTTTAACTGCTGACCAGCCGAATTTCCCACAATCTTAACGCCTAAATTCTGCAAGAAGCCCAAAGTCTTCAAACAAGACTCCCGTGTCTGTTTTGGTAGGCCATACAAAGTAAAGACCTCAGGTTCAATCCCCGCGGCTTGAGTTGATCGAATCGTCTCTTCAAACTGGCGCAAATTAATCTCTTTATTGATCGCCTTGTTGACACTCGGATCAACTGACTCCAAGCCATAAGCAACATACTTCACCCCGGCCCGAGCCATAAGATGGAGAAGGCTTGGGTCTACTAATTCTGTGCGCGTCTCGCACCAAATTTCGATTTTCCAATGTTTTTTAATAATCCCCTGCATAATTGCTCTGACACGATTTTTATCAAAGGTAAAAGAAGGATCAGCAAAGAAGAAACGACGGATCCCGTTCTTAACGCAAACGTTCATGTCACCAAGCACGCGGCGAGATGAATGCGCCCGGATAGTCCTGTTGAAAGCTCGAGGGGTATAACAAAAGTTGCAGTTATAAGTACAACCGCGAGAGGTGAGCATCGCCGCTCCGGTATGATCGCTCCAACGGAACACCTTTGTCTGGTAAGGAGAAGGAAATATATCTAGGTCGCGAACAAATGGCTGAGGGGCTGTTTCATGGATTCCATCCTCTGACCAAAATACGATGCCTTTGACTTTGATAAGATCTCCTTGTTTCTGAAGGCACTCAATCAAAGCGGGCAACACGACCTCCCCTTCTCCCCGGATGATCACATCCACATCAGGCATCTCGGTCAATGCCTGACGAGGCATGAAAGTTGCCTGAGGGCCGCCCAAGACAACCATAACAGACGGATCACATGTTTTGATCAGCTTTGCCAATTTCATGGCGAAGCGAATATTCACCTCATAGACAGCCAAGCCCACGACATCAGGCTTATATTTAAGAACAAACTTGCGGATTGACTCACCGGTAAGAGTTGTCACCGAATCGATTTCAGCAATAACCGAATCAATGTTCTGTTTGGCCAGGCTTGCGGCAATATAACCCAACGAAACAGGGAAAAGATCTCCTCCCAGCGGGGGCAAATTAAAAAGAAGGACTTTTGTATTCATCGGTCAGATATCGTACCTCTATGTTTTGGGCAAGAACAACTCCTGTCTCTCAAAAGAGAGGAACAGGATTGTAAAATGAGAAGTAATTTGTTGGGCCTATGGCTGGGTTACCAAGAAAAAAGGCCCGGCTATCTTAGATAGCCGGGCCTTAATTACATAAGGTTATAACTTGACGACATTGGTTGCTTGAGGTCCTTTTTGGCCTTGTCCCATTTCAAATTGGACGGCCTGTCCTTCACTTAACGTTTTGAAGCCATCACCTTGGATTTCGCTATGATGAACAAAACAATCTTTGCTTCCATCATCTGGTGTGATAAATCCATAACCTTTTTGATCGTTGAACCACTTCACTTTTCCTTGTGCCATTATGAGCTACCTCCTTCCGATAAAATTTTAGCAAATAATGACAGAAGGAAAGACCGCAAACGAAATGCTTACTATTTTGCGGCTACAAACTTCTACTCACCTATTTACTATGGCGATACTGTATCCTAATCACCCTTGTTTGTCAAGGAGTTACCTATCTACCCTCATTTTAAGCGAAAACCGCATTATTGGGGAAAAGGCAAGTAAATATCTACGGCCTCACGGCCGTGGCATTTTTAAAACTCAAGCTTCGCTTGTCCGCTATTTCATAAGATGTTCAATAGCGGAGCCCTTTCACTCTACGCCCTTACGGGCGTAGTTTCTACTGCAGACAAAAAGGGGCCATCCAGCTTTTCAAGCTGGATGGCCCCTTTGTTTTTTTCCTCTAAGATGCGCTAAGTAAAATCGGAAATAAATAACGACTCTCCCTCTTTTATGCTGC